>JAAYMJ010000354.1 GCA_012521455.1 Clostridiaceae bacterium | reverse complement strand
ATGTCCTTAAACTGGATGTCTTTGATGAAGTGGCCCGACATATTCGCGGCTTTAAGTATTAGCACCGCAAAATCAAGCCTTGTGATAAGCTCGTCGGGCATGAAATTATCTGAATTTATAATATCAAGGATACCTTCTTTGGTTAAACTCTTCACATAATCTTTTGCCCAGTGGTTTTCCAAATCCGCATATTCTTTATCAAAGTTAGGTAGAATAACGTTTCCGCTTAAGGCGGGGATTTTGTTTTTAATCTCCGTTGCGACAATATATGCCACCTTATCCGCGCCCTTATCCTTAAAGTGGGTGTTGTCTGTAACCCCGTCAGGGTAATTTACCGCTTCCCCCGCTTCGCAGTTTAAGAAGTAGGATTTTACTTCCTGCGGGCCTACGGATGTAAAGTATTCGGCGGTTGCCTTGTTTACATCAAGTATTGGGATATTTAAATTCCTAGCAACGTTTTCCATCGCCTTTGTATAATCCCCAAAGCCATAGCCGAATTCGCCTTTTTCATTGGGCCAGTTTGAGGTGGTGGGGGTCAAAATTACAGGGTTTCCGCCTTTTTGCATTGTTTGTGTTGCAAATTTAGTTAGCAATGTTTCAAATTCCTGCGGCGTGGAATACCTTTCAGGCTTGCTAGTTGAACGGTCGTTGTGGCCAAACTGGATGAATACATAATCCCCTGCTTTTAAATCTTTTAAAATTGCCTCAAACCTGCCTTCATTATCAAAGGTTTTCGCGCTTCTTCCAGCTAAAGCGTGGTTTTTTATCGTGATTGACTCATCCAGGTATTTATGTATGAACTGTCCCCAGCCTTTTTGGGGGTAGTAATGGTCCCCATAGCTTTGGGCGGTTGAGTCCCCCGCGATAAAAATGGAGGTGTTGCCCGCCACGAATTTATATTTTGTCGCGATTACATCCATTTCCTCAAGGCCGCTTTGACCCTGGTAAAAAATCCTGTAGGGGGCTTCTTCGTTTACAACGATTTTTGAAAAGTCGTTCCCCCATTTATCCTTTATTCCTTCGCTCTTTTGGCGCTTTATTTCTTCAACCACGATTTCCGCAACCCTTTTTGCGCCGTGGTAGGACAGGTGCAGGCCATCCACCTGCTCATCCTTGTTTTTGTCATATAGATAGTAGTTTTTGGAAGTGTAAACCCTTCCTACTGTGCCGAAAAATTCGCTACTTAAGCTAGTCAGGTCAATAAACAATGTGCCCGTTTCGTTGGCAACTTCGCCCACAGCTTTAAAAAACCCTGCAAAACCGCTGCCAGTGGGCCTTCCGAAATCGGTTTGTATTCCCCAGAATTTTACCGAAATCTGGGGTGAGATTAAAACCGGGATAAGTTTTTTCTCAACGCATTTTTCAACCATCTTTTTTAAGGTAGCTTTCATGCTGTCAATGTTATCATAGGTTCTGTCATTTATGCCGTATTGAATAAATATGTAGTCCCCTTCTTTTGCCTGGTTTATCACTCCGTCAAACCAGCCTGCCTCATAATACTGCCTTGCGTAGGTGCCGCTTGCGGCCATGTTTTTAACCACCACAAAATTGGGGTCTAAAAAGCCGCCTAAAAGCTGGCCCCAACCTGTTCTGACAGTTCCCGGCTGGGGGTTGTAGTTTTTTATGGGATAGTAGTCGCAAACCGTTGAGTCCCCGATTAGGAAAATGTGGGGCTTTCTTTTTTCGGTGTCTGAAATCCTGTATATTTCTAACGCCGCGATTTCAGAGGTGTTTTCCATCCTAAGGCTTGCCTTTCCCCCTGTAATGGGCAAATCCGCCTTGATTGTTGAGCCATAAGGAATGTTTTCAGTGCCGTACATATCCACATTCATGCCGGCAAGCATATTGTTTATGTAAATAATTGCCCTCTTGGTGGAGGCTTTTGTGATTACAAAACGGTAATTTCCATCGGGTAAAATAACATCAAAGGTGGCGTCCCCCAAATTTACCCCGTCGCCAAATAAGGAGTCGCTTCTCCCCTGGGATACTACCTCACCTTTTGTTTCTTTTGAAAAGCCATATCCCCTGTCTTGGGAAAAGAGTAAATTTGCAGGCACACTTATGTAGCCCGGGGTTTCCTTTGAGCCAAAATCAAACTTTAGCGGCCTTTCCATAATATTTACCTCGCTTTTTATTTCATCTGCATAAGTAGTAAAAAATAATAAAAATATAAAGCACAAAAACAAAGACACTAATTTTTTCATGCTTTCCCTCCTTTTTAGTTAATTTTATTTTAACCTACAAAAACCATCATGTATATGCGAATTTGTTGACTTAATATGTAAATTTGTGATATTATTATATAAAATAACTTCACAAGGAGCTTTTGGAAATGAGAAAAACTTACGTCAATCAAAAGCGGGATAATGTGGATTTTAACATAATTCAATATGGGACGGAAAACTGCTGCAAGAATTATTCCATAGGAAATTTTGTGAGGAAAAATTACCTTCTTCATTACATATACGACGGGAAAGGGATTTATAAGGCAAACGGGAAAACCTATCATTTAAAAAAAGGCCAGGCCTTTTTGATTTTTCCCGACGAAGTAACATATTATCAGGCTGACGACAAAGAGCCATGGACATATTCTTGGATTGAGTTTTCAGGAAGCAAGGTCCCCTTTTTCCTAAATCAGGCGGGGTTATCAATAGAAAACCCCATCTTTACCGAAGGGGAACCCTATGAGGTGGGTAAAAGCCTTGCGGCGATTATAAATGAGGGAAATATGGAGCCGTATAAACTGACGGGGCTTTTTTATCTTTTTGCAAATTCCATGGTTAAGAATGTTATAAAGGAAGAAAACCCAAAGCGGGAGTACATTGAAAAAGCCCTAAATTACATACACACTTTTCACTGGAGAAAAACCACGGTTTCAGACGTTGCCTCATTTGTGGGAATAAACCGCAGTTATTTAACAAGGCTTTTTTGCGAATATGTAAAAATGCCGCCTAAAAAGTATATTTTTGAATACCACATGAAGGTGGCGGCAGAGCTTTTGAAAAACCCGAAACTTTCCATAAAAAATGTGGCGCTGTCGGTGGGGTATGATGACCAAATGGATTTTTCAAAGGCGTTTAGAAGCTATTTTAACGTCTCCCCCACCCAGTTTAGGAATAATTTATAAAAACCTTTTATAACATTTTTAAAAGCGGTGTAATGCGCGTTTTTAAAATTCAAATTAAATTAATTAAGGAATGGTTTTTCATGTTAAATGGTGTTATGTCAATAAATAAAAATCAATGCTGCGGATGCGGGGCGTGTGAAAGCATTTGCCCTAAAGACGCTATTACTTTAAAAGTAGATGAAGAGGGGTTTTATTATCCCTCAATAGATGAAGAAAAATGCGTTTTGTGCAATTTATGCAAGGAAAGTTGTGGTTTTTTAAATAAGGAAGTTGACAATAATTTAGATATTAAACCCCCTTGCTTTTTATTAAAGCACAAAGATGAAAATGTGTTAAAAGAAAGCCGTTCAGGCGGGGCTTTTGTTGCTTTTTCCGATGTGGTTTTAAAAAACGGAGGGGTTGTATATGGCTGTATAATGGATGAAGATTTTAACGTTTTACATACCCGCGCGGAAGATGAAACGGGAAGAAATAAAATGTGCAAATCAAAGTATGTAAAATCCGATACCAAATACCAAAAAATTTTTAAGCAAGTTGAAAAGGACTTGGAAGAAAACCGTATGGTTTTATTTTCAGGTACTGCCTGCCAGGCGGGCGGGCTTGTTTCTTATCTAAAAGCAAAAAAAGTTAATATATCAAATTTATTTACCTTGGATATTATATGCCACGGCTGCCCCAGCCCAAAGATTTTTAAATCCTACATACGGTATTTGGAAAAGAAATTTAAAGGGAAAATTTCAGATTATGAATTCAGGGACAAAAGCATGGCAGGCTGGGAAGGAAATGTTGAAACTGCTGTTGTTGGCGGGAAAAAAAGAAAAATACATTACTGGAATAAGCTGTTCTTATCAGATTTAGCGTTAATGCCTGCTTGTTATAATTGTAAATATAAAAGCGTAAATAGAATTTCAGACATAACAATTGGCGATGCGTGGGGCGTCAAAAAGGCAGCGCCTGGGTTTTATGATAAAAATGGCGTTTCTATTTGCCTGATACACACGGAAAAAGGCAAAAAATTGTTTGATTTAATAAAAGAAAGCTGTTTTATTTTAGAACATCCGCTATGCGGGCCACTGCTTCAAAAGCATTTATACCAATCTGCAAAACCACAAAAAAGCCGTGAAGAATTTTGGGAAACCTATTATGATGGCGGGATTGAAAAGTTAATAAAAAAATACGCAACGGACAATTTATTAAGTAAAGCGAAGAAAAAAATGAAGAATATTTTAAAAAAAATAGGTTTAAGCCGCAAGGGCAAATAAAGGCTACTTTTAATTTCTATCTACATGCGCTACCCTGACAGGTATTTGTTTTTTAAAAATTTAAAGCCAAGCGTTCGCTTGGCTTTATTAATATCCGAATACCCCGCTTAATGAGTCGTCGTTTTCAATCCATGAATTTACATCTACAACCCTGTATGTATCGGATGTGTCCCTAATAACCACGGATTTTATCCCCGCGTTTATAATAAGCCTTTTGCACATAGCGCAGGGGTTTGAGTTTTGGACAAGTTCCCCTGTTTTTTGGTCAATACCGACTAAATAAAGTGTTGCCCCTATCATGTCACGGCGCGCGGCGCTGATTATTGCGTTGGCTTCCGCGTGAACGCTACGGCAAAGCTCATACCTTTCGCCCCTTGGGATATTTAACTTTTCCCTTTGGCAAAATCCCAAGTCGCAGCAGTTTTCCCTGCCTCTTGGGGCGCCGGTGTAGCCGCTGGAAATTATCTCATCGTTTTTGACAATTACCGCGCCGAAATTTCTTCGCAAGCATGTGCCGCGGGATAATGTGGACTGGGCAATGTCTAGGTAATAGTTTTCTTTATCCCTTCTTTGCATAAAAACACCCACCTGTAATAAATTGCCTTGTTTTTTATGATAAATTATTTTATAATGATTTTATATACGTGTCAATAAAATTAATATTTTAAGGGATTGTATCATAAAATTTATAAAAAAGGCGGGAGGGGTTTTTATGGACAGAAAAAAATACGCTGTAATTGCGGGGGTTTTAATTGTAGTTATTGTAGTTGCGCTAAATATTTT
>JAAYMJ010000353.1 GCA_012521455.1 Clostridiaceae bacterium | reverse complement strand
TGAGTTTTTAAACAGGGTTGATGAAATCATCGTATTCCATCAGCTAAACGAAGACCATGTAAAACAAATCTGCAAAATTATGCTGGATAACTTCGCTAAACGCCTTGAACAAAACCAAATCAAAGCCGAATTTGACGACAGCGTGCTTGCCCTTCTTGCGAAGGAAGGCTTTGACCCCATCTACGGCGCAAGACCGATAAGGCGCGCAATTTCCACAAGGATTGAGGACTTGTTCGCTGAAAAAATGTTGGAAGGCGAAATTAAAAACGGGGATGTGGTCCGGGTTTACAGCGAAAACGGCAAAATTGTAATTAAAAAGTGACAACTCCTCCTTCAAATGTGAGCCATATACAAAAAACCCTGCATTTTCTGCAGGGTTTTTTGTATTTTTAATTTAACACCATTTTGAAACTTAAATAATTCAATCCAAAGAATAGCGCGGCCCTGCGGCCGCGGGTTTAGGATGAGTGTTTTATCTATAATTAAGGCTGGTTTTCTTTTTTTATGTCTTTTACAAACCTGAATTCCCTGTAATTTGCTTTTTCCTGCGTTCTTTCTTCCTCCAGGCTCAAACCCTCCTGCGGGTAGGGGGATTCTTCGTAGCAGTAGCTGTTGTTGCCTAAAATCCCTTGCGGGAACCCGAACACATTTACGGGGTCGTATTTGCCTTTTACGGATAGAAGGCTTGCAACATTTCCCCCATAGTATTCCTCCTTGTAATGGGAAAGGTTCCTGTAGGGGAAATTCACATAAGCGCCTGCGGTGTAGTTTCTCAAAATCCTGTATTTTTCATCAATCCACTTTTGGTTGTTTGTGGTATACATATTTTTTTCAAATTTGGTGTCAAGCCAGATAATATACCCTGCCTTCCTGTGGTAAAAAGCGGTGTCGTGGGGTTTTACCTCCCCTGCTTTTCCTCCTAATGCGTACATGGATAGGGCAATGTATTCGCTGTAATAAGGGAGTTTTTTTACTATATTTACAAGGCACATTATTTCGCACAAGGTCAGCCTTCTGTATACAAACCCGCTTGCCGACCTGAACTTTTCATTTTGGGGGTATGAGCTTCCGATTATGTTCACCGCCTCAATAAAGGGCATTTTTTGTATGTTGTAAATTGGGTTTCCGGTTTCCAAAAACTCTTTAAGTAAATTTCGCGCCTCTTCCGCCTCCCCGTAGTAAAAGCCCCTCACAAGCATGGAAAGCCCTTCTTCTTTTGAGTTGTAAATCCTGGATATAAGGGTCAAGTTTTCATTGTTTTTTGCCACATAGTTTTGCCAAGCCAAGAAAAGCTTTTCCTGCTGTCTTGGGTTTACGTTTTCATAGTCAATTTCAATTAATGTAACTTCTTCAATTTTGGGCGGAAGGTTAAACGTTATGGAAGTCACAACCCCGAAATTCCCGCCGCCACCGCCGCGGAGGGCCCAGTATAAATCCTGGTTTTCATTTGCGCTTGCGGTTATAACTTCGCCCTTGTAGTTTATCATCCTGAATTCACTGACATTGTCACAGCCCAATCCGAATTTTCTGGAAGACAGTCCCCATCCTCCCCCTAAAGCAAAGCCAAATACCCCCACACTGGGGCAGGTTCCGCCGGGGAAGGGATAGCCGTAGGCTGCGAGGAAGCCGTATAAATCTTTGTTCGTAACCCCGCCTTGGATTGTCACGGTGTTTTCCCCTTCGTTTATCTCAATGTTTTTCATCAAGCTTAAATCTATCACAAAAGCGTAGTTTCCGTTGGAATATCCTTCGTAGTTATGCCCCCCGCCCCTTATTCTTATGGGGATATTGCTGCCCCGCGCCCAGAGGATGGCGCGTTTTATGTCTTCTTCGCTTTCACAATAATTAATAATGTAGGGGAACTGGTTTATGGAATAGTTATATCCCCGGCGGAGGCTGTTATATTCAGGGTCAAGGTAAGTAACTACTCTTCCTCCGAGAGAAACAAAATTGTTTTCCATCTTACACCTTCCTTTTTTTATAGGCTAATTTATTATATGGTTTTAAATCTTCATATGTGAAAAATAAAAAAAGCGGCTTCCGCCGCTTTTACGCTTTAAAAAAATCAATCAGCCTGTATACCAAAGGAAGGGTGAACATGCTAAGAACCGTTGTGATAAATATGGTTTGGGCCGCGTATTTGGGGTCTACCTCATATTCTTTCGCTAAAATCGCAAATATGGTCTGGGCAGGCATTGCAACCTGCAGCGCGAGAACCTGCGCCGCCTCATAGGGCACATATTTTGAAACGCCCGTGATAAAAATTATATAAACCACTAGTATGGGCATTATAATCATTTTAATTGCGCCTAAAACATAGATTGACGCTTTTTTGAAAATATCCAAAACATCAATTTTTGCAAGGGTACAGCCAATAAACAGCATGGACAGCGGCGTTGTGGCCGAGCCTATCCTTGTTGCCGCCTCCATCACCACAGGCGGCAAATCTATGTTTGTTATCATCAAAAAAAGCCCTGTTAAAAAGGATATGGTGTTTGGGTTTATAAGCTCCTTGAGCTTCCCCTTCCCCGACAGCATATATACGCCAAAAGTCCAAACCCAAAGGTCGTTTATAAGGGCGTAAAACACCGCGTACATAAGCCCCCGCTGCCCAAAAAGGGAAGTTACAAGGGGGTAGGCTAAAAAAATCACGTTCCCGAAAGCGGAAAGGCAAATGTGGAGCTTTTTCTCAGGGCCTTTAAGCCTAAACAGTTTTGCGGTAAATACCCCTATAATTAAAAGCAGTAATATGGAAACAAACGCAAAAACTATTATAAAAGCCGCGCTTTTCACCAATTCCCTGTTTAACGGCTGTGTCTTTAGGCTTGTGATGATTAAAAGGGGCAAGGTTATGTTTTTTATAATTTTTGAAGTCTTTTCGTCAATATCTTTAACATATTTGGTTTTTTGACAGAAAAACCCTATCAAAATCATTATCCCGATTTGGATTATGCTGTCAATGATGGTTGCAAATCCGTTCAAAATCCAGACATTCCTTCCGGTTATTTTTGTTTTTTGTTGTTTTTTATTATAATTAGCAAAGCAATCACAACGATTAAAATTATCGCAAGGCTTAACCCGATTATAAAAATTATCGTGTTTTGGGCACCTGCGTTTTGGCTTTGGGTATTCCCCGCCATGCTAAACTCAACTTCCACTGCTACGTCCTCACCAGTGTATTCCCATGTCAATTCCTTTTTGTCCTCTGAAACAATCTTGGCGTTGTGGCTTATGGGCTCTGCCGGCAGGCTTAATGTAAAAGTAACTTTGTCGGGAGCCTGATTTGGGTCGTTGTCAAAATTTTTTATGGTGTCTGCCGCAATTTTGCCGTAAATTTTATATCCGCCATTGGTTTTTTCAAAAATAATCCCGCTTTGCTCTTCCCCACTTCCTTCTTTTAAATACATATTAGGCCCTAAAACCGCGCTGTTTAGCCTTGTATCTTTCAGGAATTCCTCAATGTTTTTAAAGTCCACGCTGTATTCAATCCCTTTTTGGCCGCCGCTTTCAATATCTTTTTGGGTAACGCCATCAAACTGGCGGTCGCTTTTAATAAGGTCTAATACCTGCTGTCTTGCCTCTTCTGACTGGAAGCGTTCAAGCCCTAAAAGCACGGAGTATTTATAATTTACCGAACCGTCCTGGTTAATTTTTATATAGGTATTTGAGGAACATGCGGTTAATGAGAATAAAAGCAAAAAAATAAGGCTTAAGAATTTTTTGTTCATAAACAAAACCCCCACACTTGATACTTTTACATGAGCGTATTATACCAGTATGGAGGTAATTTTTCAATATGCTAATTTAAAAAGCCTCACAGATAGTGGTCCTTCCCACAAAAATTTCGCAAATGGTTTTTATGATTTCCTGGTTTTTAAAATCCTGGCTGTTGTGGATATAAACCCGAAGGGGCGCCAATGTAATAAGGGCGGAAATCAATAAATCGTCAAACCCCACGTCCAAGCCCTTCACTTCGCTTAAAAACTCGTCAATGCACTCCTTTGTTATGTCGTTTAGCTTTTCATCCAAAATCGTGTAGCCTTTGTTTTGGTTTACTAAAATATGCACTTCCTTGCATTTTGGCGCCTGTATTTCAACAAAATAGCGAAGCAGGCCTATAAATTCGGTGTATTCCTTATAGGTGATGTACTCTTCAACAACCTTTTCCACAATTTGCTCCAATTCTTTTTTATACTCGCCCAGCCTGAAATTCACAAAGCCTTCAATGATTAAGCTGTCGTTTTGCATAAGGTAATCGCATAAATCTTTTTTTATAATCTGCACCCTTTTATTGTAAGAGCCTGTGGATTTGTCATATCTTAAAAAATTAAAGGTTTTTTCTAAAATTTCCCTTCTTTCCGGAACATCGAAGTAGCCGTAATTTGTTTCAATGATTTTTAAAACCTTGCCTTCTTCATACTTGTCTATGATTAGTTTTGCCAGAATGCTTGCAACTTTATTTACAAAATCGCTTTCATCTATGTTATAGGGCTCAATTAAAATACCCCGCTCATTTTTTTCAACCACAGCAAAGTCTTTTAAACTGTTTACAATTTCGTCAGTATCCCCGTCTATTAAAATTTGGCACAAACTTTTCACTTCCTTTCGCAACTTTGTGGATGAAGATATTTTACCTCTTAAAACCCAATGTATTCATGCCAATATTTTTCGGTTTCTTCTAAATCTCAGATTAATACATTATATGAAAATTTTTATATAAGTGTTGCTGATACGGGCCTTTTAATTTTCACAAAACAGGGGTTTTTGCATAATATATACCGAGGCAAATAGTATCTTTCTTGCCTTCAATCGGCCGGCCGATTGTTTATATATAGGGCGCGTCAATTTACGCAATTGACGCGCCCATTTTTATATGTTAAGATTATCTAAATTAGTGTTGGGGGGGTTGTTATGATAAATGAAACCGCACTTTTATGCGATAAGTATTTTCCCGACATGGTAAAAATCAGAAGAACGCTGCACATGTACCCTGAAACGGCGTTTTTAGAGTATAGGACCAGTGAATACATAAAAGAAGTTTTAAAAAAATTAAACATTCCGTATAAAAGCGTTGCTAAAACCGGGATTGTGGCGGATATTACAGGAAGCGGCGCGGGAAAAACCCTAGCCTTCAGGGCGGATATGGACGCGCTTGATATATATGAGGAAAACGACGTCCCTTATAAATCAAAAACAGACGGGGTAATGCACGCCTGCGGCCATGACGCACATATGGCAACACTCCTTGGCGCGGCAATGGTTTTAAATGAATTAAAAGATAAAATAAAAGGAAAAATCCGCTTAATTTTCCAGCCTGCCGAAGAAGGTGACGGCGGGGCGCTTCCCATGATTAAAGAAGGGGCGCTGGAAGGCGTGTCCGCGGTTGTTGCCGCCCATGTGATGAGCGATATACCTTGCGGTAAAGTTTTGGTAAAGGAAGGCGCCATTATGGCTTCCTGTGATGATTTTAAAATTACCGTAATTGGGCGCGGGGGGCACGGGGCGTATCCCCACAAAACCATAGACCCCATTGTGATTGGGGCAAACATTGTAAACGGCTTACAAAAAATAGTCAGCAGAAAAATTAACCCCCTTGAGCCTTGCGTGATTACTGTTGGCTATTTTCACGCGGGAACTTGCACAAATGTTATCCCCGGCACCGCCGAAATCGGCGGCACATTCAGGGCTTTGTCCAATGAAGTTAGGGAAAGTTTGCCAAAATTAATAGAAGAATGCGCAAAAAACCAAGCCAAATCCTTCGGCGGTGATTGCGACGTCAAGTTTTTCTTTCAATTTGCGCCCGTTATCAATGACAAACACATAACCCAGGAATTTGCAAAATCCTGCAAAAAGGCAATCGGGAATGAAAATGTAATCTGGGGGAACACCCCTTCAATGGCAAGCGACGATTTTT
>JAAYMJ010000352.1 GCA_012521455.1 Clostridiaceae bacterium | reverse complement strand
CTCATGGGGCTTTGCACAAACAAGGTTACCTATAACACAATAAAGGACATACGGTTTGACGTGTTTTGCAAGCTGGAAAGGGTCCCAATTAAGTATATAGACCAAAACCCCCACGGGGATTTGTTAAGCAGGATTATTAATGACGCCGAACAAATACAAGACGGGCTCTTGCTTGGATTTAGCCAGCTTTTTTCAGGGATTGTCACAATTTTGGCGACAATAGGTTTTATGTTAAAAATCAATTTTTATATAACATTAGTGGTGGTGCTCTTAACCCCCATATCCCTGTTTGTGGCAAGCTTTATCGCAAAATCCACCTACAATATACATAAAATCCAGTCAAAAACCCGTGGGGAACTTTCCGGCTTTGTTGAGGAAATGATAACAAGCCAAAAGGTGGTAAAGGCTTTTGCCTATGAACAAAAGGCCCAGGAAAGGTTTGACGAGATAAATGAGCGCTTGAAAAAGTGCGGCCTTGCCGCCACCTTCTTTTCCTCCACCGTAAACCCCTCCACCCGCTTTGTAAACGGGCTTGTATACACCGCAACGGGAATAGCAGGCGCCCTTTTCGCGATAGCGGGAAGAATTTCCGTGGGCCAGCTTTCAGCTTTTTTGACTTACGCAAATCAGTATACAAAGCCTTTTAACGAAATTTCAGGGGTAATCGCGGAACTTCAAAGCTCTTTTGCCTGCGCAAAGCGGGTGTTTGACACAATAGATGAAAAGGAAGAAGAAAAGGACCCGGATAACGCAATTACCTTAAATGGCGAAAACGGCAAAAACCAAAAAACCGTAAACGGGAATGTGGAATTTAAAAATGTGTGTTTTTCATACTCAAAAGACACAAGCCTGATTGAAAATTTAAACCTAAAAGCCACAAAGGGGCAAAAAATCGCAATCGTAGGCCCCACAGGCAGCGGCAAAACCACTTTGATTAACCTGCTTATGCGCTTTTACGATGTGGACAGCGGCCAAATTCTAGTAAGTGATATTCCAGTAAAAGAAATTAAGAAAAAAAGCCTGCGGTCTTCTTTTGGCATGGTTTTGCAGGACACTTTCCTAAAATCAGGCACTATCAGGGAAAATATCGCTTTCGGGAAAAAGGACGCCACAATGGAGGAAATCATTGAGGCGGCAAAATCCGCCTATGCCCACTCCTTTATAAAAAGGCTGCCTAAAGGATATGATACCGTGGTTTGTGATGAGGATGAAAACATTTCAGTGGGGGAAAAACAGCTTATCCAAATCGCGCGGGTAATGCTTACAAAGCCTAAAATGCTGATTTTGGACGAAGCGACTTCTTCAATTGACACCATCACGGAAATCAAAATCCAAAAAGCCTTTGAAAAGATGATGGAAGGAAAAACCGCCTTCATCGCCGCCCACCGCCTTTCAACCATCAAAGAAGCGGACATTATATTGGTCATGGACAAAGGGAAAATCATTGAGCAGGGAAGCCATGAGGAACTCCTCAAAAAGGGCGGGTTTTATAAAAAACTTTATGAAAGCCAGTTTGAAACATATTAAAAATATAAAGCGCACAGCAAATGCTGTGCGCTTTGTTTATTTCACTACCACATACGGGTCAAAGGCATTATGCCCGTAAACATAGTATTCAAGGTACAGTTCATCCTCATAATAATCCTGTGTTTCAAACTCTGTCCCTTCCAAGGTGAAGTCCTCAAAACGCTGGCTCATGTTTACAAAATTCACATAGTACTTATTATCATTTTTATCAATATAACAACCATTTCTAATTATATTTTGATTGACAGTATTATAAAATTTTGAATCAGTGTTTTCAACTTTTTTTGTAAGCTTAAACTTCCAAACCCCTTCTTTGACATTATAAAACAAAACGTCGATATTACCGGGTTTATTTAAAACAGTGTTGTTTTTTAAGTCCACTTTCATTCTGGGCATAAACTCATCAACCCAAATTACTTCCCTGATACAGAGTTTTAATTCTTTACAATCATTAAAATATGCCGGGTCAGTATAATAATATGTATAATTGCCCACACTTTCCGTTTTTTTGTTATCATAGTATCTGTTTCCCTTATCATCCTCAATGTAAAAATCCAATGAGTATATACTTTGCTTATTATCATCATCCGCTTTTATTATCATTTTAGTATGCGTCGGTAATAATTCATATGACACAAGGGTAAACTTATTGCCAGTCAACTCAAACTCTTTATTAATTTCATATTTTTTACGCTCTTTTATAAAACCTGAGTTTAAATCTATATCAAAAGAAAAATATAACGTTTCTTCCATGCCATGTTTTTTTGCCACAACCTTCATTTTTAATACTATATTCACAGGCATTTTTAGTGTTTCAAAGCTTATATAATGCGTTTTATCCATTTCATTTTTAAAAATATAATAAAACCTTGTCCGTGCTACATGCCCATCCACCGTATGGGGTATTTTTTCATTTGTGTTTTTATCATAAAATTCGGGAACAATTACTAATTGCTCATACTCATTGGGCCTGAGGGTATAAAATACGTAAAGCTGCTTTACATCCGCTATGATATAGTTGATTTTGATTGTCAAATCCCCCTGGGTCTGTTCGATATAAACTTCTTGCCCGTAGTTATTTTCCATGACTTTTGAAATCATGTTCGCGACTGAAAATACGTCTTTTAATTTATTTAAAAAAGGTATCCCGTCAAAAGCATGGGCAAAGGTGGGGCTTAGGTTTACTAAAGTTGTGAAAACTAAAAATAATGAAGTTATTATAATTAAGGGAATATTTATTATCCCGTTTATCAAATTCCTTCTCCTTAGTCTTTTTCTGGCTTTCTCCACCGTGTAAGACAACTCTTCTGGCAAATTTTCCAATTCGTTTTTTATATTTATGTATTCAAACTCCCTGTTCATATATATCATCCTTTATTAAAAAATCCAATTTTAACAATTCCAACGCCTTTCTTTGCCGTGTTGCGGCAGTGCCTTGGGGGATATTTAAACACTTTGCGGTATCAGTCAGGGTCAGGTCCGCAAAATACCTAAGGATTATCACTTCCCTAAGCCCGCAGGGAAGCCTTTTTATTGCGTCTTTTAGCGGGAGTGAGTCGTAAATTTCAACGCTTTCTTCAGGTATGACCTCCATAATTTCCTCTTTTTTGCGCCGCCTGAGTTCTTGTTTGCACTCATTTATTAAAATCCGCATCATCCATGTGTTAAAATATTCATCATTTTTTAGCTTTTTAATGGATTTTAACCCTTTATAAACCGCCTCATCAACCGCGTCCAGCGCCAAGCTTTCATTTGAAAGATATAACAAGGCGGTTTTATAAAGCTTTGATTTTATCTTTTCGACATTAACCGCAAACTCGTGAAAATCCATAAACTTCATACCTTTCAACAGTATTCATATATTAGATGCGCATCTTGTGCCCTTTTATTTAAAAAATTAAAAAATTTTCATTTTTTTTATTTTATAACAAATAAATAAATCCATAAACAGGTTTATTTTATAATGTTATTATCAATGATATAATCAAACACCCCCGCACCTGCGCCTTAGTAAAAATTCATAATTTATTTATGGATTTTAAAAATCCCTTATGATATAATTTATTTGCTTTG
>JAAYMJ010000351.1 GCA_012521455.1 Clostridiaceae bacterium | reverse complement strand
CCCTGAATTTTTCGGAAAACTTGGAAATGTCGCCGATTACCTTAACCCTAATGGTTTTATCAAGCCTGTCTAAACCATTTTCCAAATAGTCCTCCAAAAGGGCCATTAAAGCGTCGACTTCTTCTTTTGGCCTTTTCCAGTTTTCCGTGGAAAAAGCGTAAACGGTCAAATATTTAATTCCCAGATTTGCGCAGTTTTCAATGAGTTTTTCAAAGGCCTTTGCCCCGGCGGAGTGGCCCGCGGTCCGTGGCAGCCCACGTCTTTTTGCCCATCTGCCGTTTCCGTCCATTATCACTGCCACATGCTGGGGCAGTTTTTCATAGTCAATATCGGGCTTTTTCCTTTT
Source organism: Clostridiaceae bacterium (assembly GCA_012521455.1). Taxonomy (GTDB): domain Bacteria; phylum Bacillota; class Clostridia; order UMGS1883; family JAAYMJ01; genus JAAYMJ01. The sequence goes on along the minus strand of JAAYMJ010000351.1, from coordinate 2,086 downwards.
AAACAAGCTAAACATACTAAAATTCCATAATCTCCTTGACTTTTTTCGCTTCAAGGGCGTCTACTTCCTTAATCTTCTTGTCGGTAAGTTCCTGAATATCCTTTTCAATCATCTTTAAATCGTCTTCAGTAATTTCGCTCTTTTTCTTTTGTTCCTTAAACTTATCCAAAGCGTCGCGCCTGATAGAGCGGATTGCAACTTTCGCCTCTTCCGCCTTTTTGCTTGCCTGCTTTGTAAGTTCCTTTCTCCTTTCCTCAGTAAGGGGCGGGAAATTCAACCTTATGCATTTCCCGTCATTGTTCGGGGTAATACCTAAATCCGAAGCTAAAATTGCTTTTTCAACAGATTTAACAATACTTGCGTCCCAGGGGGTAATCATTAAAGTCCTAGGCTCAGGAACAGATACCGTAGCCACTTGGTTAACAGGGGTTGGGACACCGTAATAGTCCACGGTAATTCTCTCCAAAACCGCAGGGTTTGCCCTTCCCACGCGAATGGTAGCAAATTCTGACTCTAAATGCGCAATGGCTTTGTCCATTTTTTCTTCAATGTCTTTGTAATTATCCTTCATTTTTTACCATCCTTTCTTCTATAGTGAAATTTTATAATAAAGGCCGCAACCTTAATGTTCAATTGCTAACAAGGGTTCCGATTTCTTCGCCCATTATAACCTTTCTTATGTTGTCAGCGTCATCAAGCCCGAACACCCTGATGGGGATATTGTTGTCCATGCAAAGGGATGTTGCGGTGGAGTCCATTACCCCAAGCCCGCGGTTTAGCACGTCAATGTAGCTTAAATTGTCAAACTTCACCGCGCAGGGGTTAACCATCGGGTCGCTGTCATAAACACCATCGACTTTTTTGGCAAGAAGTATAATTTCCGCGTCAATTTCAGCAGCCCTAAGCGCCGCTGTTGTGTCCGTCGAAAAGAAGGGGTTTCCTGTGCCGCAGCCAAAAATAACAACCCTTCCCTTTTCAAGGTGCCTTACAGCCCTGCCCCTGATATAGGGCTCGGCAATCTGCCTCATTTCAATGGCGGTTTGAACCCTTGTGGGAACTTTCCTTTGTTCTAATGCGTCAAGAAGTGCCAGCGCATTGATAACAGTTGCAAGCATTCCCATGTGGTCAGCCCTTGTCCTGTCCATGTTTTTGCCGCTTCTTCCGCGCCAGAAGTTCCCGCCGCCGACAACAATGGCCATTTCAACGCCCATGTCCACGCATTGGGCAATGGTTTTGGAGATGGCGTTTATGGTGTCAGGGTCAATCCCAAACCCCTTGTCGCCTGCAAGCGCTTCCCCGCTAAGCTTTAGCAATACTCTTTTATATTTTGGTGTCATAAACTTACCCCCTGTTATTTATTCAACAACAACCTGAAAAATCCTCTTTGTGTAAAATAAGGAACACAAAAAGTGTTCCTTACTTAAAAAACTATTTAATCATTTTTGTAACTTCGTCAGCAAAGTTATCTTCTTTCTTTTCAATGCCTTCGCCCTTTTCAAAGCGCGCAAACCTAATAATGTCAATATCACATCCCAATTCCTTTGCCACGCTTTGCATATATTTGGCAACTGACATATCGGGGTCTTTAATGTATTCCTGCTCTACAAGGCATACTTCCTTATAGAACTTGGAAATCCTTCCTTCAACCATTTTGTCAACGATTGCTTCAGGCTTTCCTTCATTGAGCGCCTGAGCCCTCAAAATTTCCTTTTCTTTAGCTAAAACGTCAGCAGGTACGCTATCTTTCTTTGTATATTGCGGGTTAGCCGCAGCTACCTGCATAGCGATATCTTTTGCGAATTCCTTGAATTTTGCGTCATTTGCTTTTTCTTTATCGGACAAGCTGAATTCAACAATAACGCCAATCCTCCCGCCGCCATGAACATAGTCGCAAACCACGCCTTCGAACCTTTCAAACCTTCTGACATTCATGTTTTCGCCAATTTTTGCGATTAGTTCGTTTAGCGCGTCCCTGATTGTTTTGGACTGGTCATACGGCATTGCATAAAGGGCGTCAATGTCGCCGGGATTATTCTTTAAAACTATCGCTGCCACATTTTGAACAAATGTAATAAACTCTTGGTTT
>JAAYMJ010000350.1 GCA_012521455.1 Clostridiaceae bacterium | reverse complement strand
TACAAAAGGATAAAAATATTAAATATATATTCATATTTGAAAACCGCGGCGAAGTGGTAGGCGTTACAATGCCCCACCCCCACGGGCAAATCTACGGCTATTCCGTAATACCGAAAAAAATCGAGCTTATGATGGAATCTTCCAAAGAACACTTGGAAAAAACAGGGCATTGTCTTTATTGCGACATGCTTGAGGACGAAATAAAAGACGGAAGAAGAATTATCATAGAAAACGAAGATTTTATAACCTACCTGCCTTTTTACACCGAATATCCTTACGGGGTTTATATCGCAAGCAAAACCCACATTCAAAACCTAGCGCAAATGAGCGGTACCCAAAAGGATAATCTGGCAAAAATCTTAAAAGAAACCACAGGGACATTGGACAGCCTTTTTGACTACACATTCCCCTATATGATGTGTATGTATCAAAACCCTGTAAATATTGATGAAGACACAAGCAAATACAGCCATTTTTATATTGCGTTTTATCCACCAATGCGATCAAAAGACAAAATTAAATTTAACGCATCCAGCGAAACAGGTGCATGGGCACACTGCAATACAACAGCTCCGGAAGAAATCGCAAAAGAATTGCGTGCAGCATATAAAAAGTTCATGGAAAAAAACTCCTAATAAAAATAAGGTACGATAAGTACAGAAAGGACTTTTTAGGATGAGTGTTGCTGAATTAAAAAAGAAATTCATTGATATTTACGGTGGTTCTGAGGAAGACTTGAGGGTTTTTGCTTCCCCAGGACGTGTCAACTTAATTGGCGAACACACTGACTACAACGGCGGCTATGTTTTTCCTGCCGCCCTTACAGTCAGGACAACCATAGTTGCCAGAAAACGCAACGACAAGCTCATTCGCCTTGCTGTAACCGACCTCCCTGACAGGCCTGTTATTGATATTACCAAAATCGACCAGTACAAAAACTTAAGATGGGGCAATTACCAGGCAGGCGTAATTGATGAGTTCATGAAAGCAGGATATGAAATTGTAGGTTGCGACCTTCTATACGATGACACAGTCCCCCACGGAAGCGGCCTTTCCTCCTCTGCGGCAAATGAAGTGTCCACCGCAATTATGCTTGCAACCTTTTCCAATGAGGCAAGGGGGATAAACGAGCCTTTGGACTTGGTGGAAATCGCCAAAATCTGCCAAAGGGCTGAAAACAATTATGTGGGCGTAAAATGCGGTATTATGGACCAATTCACATCCGCAATGGGCAAAAAAGACCACGCGATGTTATTAAACTGCAAAACCCTTGAATACCGGTTCGTTCCACTTGACCTAAAAGGCCATCACATTGTAATTGCTAACACCAACAAAAAGCACAGGTTAGGAGAATCCAAGTACAACGGGAGAAGAAGCGAATGCGAAAAAGGTTTTGAAATTTTGAAAAAATACATTCCCAATGCAACCTGTTTATGCGACATTACTAAAGACCAGTTTGAGCAATATGCCCATCACATTGAGGATGAGGTTATCAGAAACAGGGTAAAACATGTTATATATGAAAACGCCAGGGTGTTAAGAAGCGTTGACGCCCTTTCAAACGGCGACTTAATTGAATTCGGTAAACTTATGAACGCGTCCCATGACTCTTTAAGGGACTTATACGAAGTAACCGGCGTGGAATTGGACACACTGGTTGAAGAAGCCAGGAAAATCGACGGCGTTGTTGGTTCCAGAATGACCGGCGCCGGCTTTGGCGGCTGCACGGTAAACATTGTCCGTGAAGACGCCATAGGCGATTTTATCAGGGAAGTCGGCCTGGCTTATGAAAAGAAGATTGGATACCCCGCTTCCTTCTACATTTCAGAAATCGGAAGCGGCGGCGGGGAAATCTTTGAATAGATTTTTATTGCACTAATTGTAAACTTTGAAAGGAAGATTAATGAAATGGCAATACTCGTAACAGGCGGCGCAGGGTACATAGGAAGTCATACCGTTGCGGAGCTGCTTGACCATAATGAAGAAGTCGTTGTAGTGGACAGTCTCTACAAAGGACATAAAGACGCGGTTTTAGGCGGGAAATTCTACATCGGCGACTTGAGGGATGATGAGTTTTTAACAAAAGTGTTTAAGGAAAACGACATTGAGGCGGTTATCCATTTTGCGGCGGATTCGCTTGTTGGGGAAAGCGTTGTTGAGCCTTTGAAATATTACAACAACAACGTGGTTTCCACATTAAGGCTGTTGACCAAAATGAATGAGTTTGGCGTGAAGAAAATCGTGTTTTCTTCAACTGCCGCAACCTACGGGGAGCCAAAAAACATCCCGATTTTAGAAGGGGACCCCACAGTTCCCACAAACCCATATGGGGAAACCAAGCTTGCGGTTGAAAAAGCGCTAAAATGGGCGGACAACGCTTACGGGATTAAGCATGTAATCTTAAGGTATTTTAACGCGGCCGGCGCCCATATCAGCGGGAAAATCGGCGAGGACCACAATCCTGAGTCCCACCTTATCCCGATAATTTTGCAGGTGGCGCTAAAACAAAGAGAACACATCGCGATATTCGGGGATGACTACAACACCCCCGACGGCACATGTATCAGGGACTATATACATGTTACTGACTTATCTGACGCCCATGTGTGCGCGCTGAAAAAATTAAGGGAAGGCGCTGACAGCGGCATTTACAATTTAGGAAACGGCGCGGGCTTTTCCGTTAAGGAAGTTATTGAAATCGCAAGACAAGTTACAGGGGACCCGATTAAAGCGGTAGTTGCGCCACGGCGCCCAGGGGATCCCGCAGTGTTGATTGCGTCAAGCGAACGGGCGCAAAAAGAACTAAATTGGAAACCAAAGTATAACAGCCTTGAAACCATTATTGAAACCGCGTGGAACTGGCATAAAAACCATCCAAACGGATATAACGACAAGTAAAAGGTGGCGAAAGCCACCTTTTTTTTGGTTTAGGGAAAAAATGCTTTAAGCCTGCCGTTTTCAAGGATTTATCCATATTTTATCTTGACTTTTAAATGTGTTTTGTGTTATCCTATCATATGGGGCCGGTATATGAAAATGTTTATGGAAAAAGCCTTGTCAGAGGCAGAATTAGCCCTAAAATCGGGCGAAATCCCCGTGGGCGCCGTAATAGTGAAAGACGGCAAAATCATATCTTTTGCCCACAATGAGCGGGAAAAAAACAATATTGCCACACACCACGCCGAAATACTGGCGATAGAAAGAGCCT
>JAAYMJ010000349.1 GCA_012521455.1 Clostridiaceae bacterium | reverse complement strand
GGGTACTTTTTCAAATAATTTTCAATAATCCCCAAAGTTTTTTGGTAAGAACCATTGTATGAAGGATAGTCATTTAAGCTTTTGTCATGTATGAAAGGGATTTTTTCATCCCCTAAAACCTTGCAGAATTCCTCCCCCACCCTTACCACATTGAAGCGGTTGTCCTCGGTCCTGTCGTTGTCGGTGGGAACATAATTATACAGGCTTGTGGGCCGGTACGACTCGGAGGTGTGGGTGTGCACCACCAAAACCAAAGGCTCGCTGCCTTTTACCTTCAGTTTTTCCGCCTTTCCCATGAGCTTTTCAATATCAAATTCCGCGTCAGTCTGATTGTTAATAAAAATCCCGCCAACGGATTTGTACCCGCTTTCCCCCGTCCTTGTGATGGTGCTTTCAATCACATTGTCATTATATAATATATCCCCCAAAGAAGGCGTCGGCGTTGCAACAGGGGTTGGGGCAGGCGTTTGGGCGGGGATGGGGGTAGGTTTTATTTCATCCTGGTTATCTAAAACTTTGTCCGCGTCAACTTCATTGTAGGAAACCAAAAAAACGGGGCTTGACGACATTAAAATATCCTGCCATTTCGGAAGGTTAAAATTAAAAAGTCCCTTTTGGCTGATGCTCGCAAAAGGAATGGCGCTTCTTACCGAAATATTTATTACCGCATTGGTGGGTTTCGGGGCGATATTTACAAGTTTTGCGCACAAATAACCCAAAAAGCTTAAAACTAGCGTAAGTATTAACAATCCGATAACCTTATAATCCAGTTTGATGACATACATTCTGGTTTTTTTCATTTTTAGATAAACTTCCCTTCTTCCCGAAATACACTTGTCCTTAAGGAAAGTTTATTCTAAAAAATATTCCAATATGATACTTAACTTAAAAATCTGTCTATGTCATTTACGGTGTAACCGTCGTGAACCGCCAGATTTATGCCGTTTGCGATAATTTTTGAAAGCCTCTCTATTAAGGAGTCAACTTCCTTCGGTGTCACCATCAAATTTGCCGCGGCGGGCGATAACACCTCTTTTATCAGGTTATATTTATCCTCGTGGCTGATTTTTGAAATCTTGTCAAGGATGGTCTTATCTTCCTTGTACTGCTCTTTTATGGCGTCAATTACCGTTTCAATGGTGTCATTTGCAACCGTCGCCGCGTCAACAATCATGGGTATTCCTATGGCGATAACTGGAACCCCCAGGCTTTCTTTGGTAATGCTTTTCCTTTTGTTATTCACACCGCTTCCCGGGCTAATTCCCGTGTCGCAAATCTGAATTGTGGAAGCAACCCTGTCAAGCCTCCTGCTTGCCAGCGCGTCCACCGCGATAATAAGGTCGGGCTTAACCTTGTCCACCACCCCTTTTATAATTTCGCCGGTTTCAATGCCCGTCAAGCCCAAAACGCCGGGAGCGATGGCGCAAACAGGCCTGAGTCCTTCTTCTATTTCATCGGGCATATAGTCAAAAAGGTGCCTTGTAACCATCAGATACGAAACAACTTTCGGCCCTATCGCGTCGGGGGTGATTTCCCTGTTGCCAAGCCCCGCGACCAAAACGGTGGCTTTTTCAGGTATGTTTATTAACCCCCTTAATTCCTCGCTTAAAGCGGTGCAGGCGTCCTCGTAAATTTCAACGCTGTTGTCCCTAAGTTTCGGGGACTCCAGAGTAATGTATTTGCCCATGGGTTTTCCCATCTTTTCTTCCCCGGCTTTTGAGGTGATTTCCACATGGGTTATTGCTATTTCGCCTT
>JAAYMJ010000348.1 GCA_012521455.1 Clostridiaceae bacterium | reverse complement strand
TTTTGCTTTATTGACCAGCTTCCCAAGGGTATGAGGAAAACCCTTTATTTTAAAGACGACGACACCCGCCTTTCCTTTTTCCAAGGCAATTATGTTACGTTAACAAATATGCGTGATGAGGATATTGAAAAAATAATCCGCATGAGGATTAGCCCCATAAATATTTCCGTCCATACCACAAACCCTGACCTTAGGGTGTTTATGCTCAAAAATAAACGGGCGGGGAAAATTTATGAGTATATGAAGCGGTTTTATGAAAACAATATTACCATGAACTGCCAGATTGTGCTCTGCCCGTCATTTAACGACGGGAAGGAGTTAGACCGCACCATTTTTGATTTGGCAAAGCTTTACCCTGCGGTAAAAAGCGTGTCCGTGGTTCCGATAGGGCTTACAAAGTACCGCGAGGGGTTAACCCAGATTGAGGGGTATGATGAAAAAAGCTCAAAAAAGGTAATCGCCCAGGTTACAAAGTGGCAAAAGCGGTTGAAAAAAGATTTGGGCTCAAATTTTGTGTATCTTGCCGACGAGTTTTATCTAAACGCCAAAATGCCAATCCCCGGTGCGTCCCATTATGAGGGGTTTCCCCAGATTGAAAACGGGGTGGGGCTTATGGCAAGTTTTACAGAGGAGATTGAGCTTGCCAAAAAGGATTTGCCCAAAAAAATCAAGGACAGGAACGTTTCCATAATTACGGGCGTTTTGGCGGGGGATTTTATAAAGAAAATTTCCTCGGGTTTAATGGAAAAATACGAAAATTTAAAAATCCAGGTGTTTCCCATAAGAAACGACTTTTTCGGGGAAAAAATCACCGTGGCGGGGCTGGTTACAGGCTCGGACATTATAAATCAGCTTAAGGGGAAAAATTTGGGGGATGAAGCCTTTATCCCCGCAAGCATGCTCAGGTATGGCGACTGTGTGTTTTTGGATGATGTTACTGTTTCCGATTTGGAAAGGGAATTAAATGTTAAAATAACACCTGTAAATGTAAATGGTTTTGAATTTATAAGCAAAATACTTGGCATAATATGAAAACATAGGAAAACTTGCACGAAAGGAAGGTTGATATGCCAAAACCTGTTGTAGCCATTGTAGGAAGGCCTAATGTGGGGAAATCCACCCTTTTTAATAAAATTGTGGGCGAAAGGATTTCAATTGTTGACGACACCCCCGGGGTTACCCGCGACAGGGTGTACGCCCAGGCTAACTGGCTTGACAAAAATTTTACTTTGATAGATACAGGGGGCATTGAGCCTAAAACCGACGACTTTATACTTGAAAAAATAGTAAGGCAGGCAATGCTGGCCATTGAGATGGCCCACGTTATTATTTTTGTGGTAAATGTGAGGGACGGGTTAACCAGCGCTGACATGGATATTGCCCGGCTTTTGAAAAAAAGCCAAAAGCCCGTTGTGCTGGCGGTAAACAAAGTTGACACCCCGGGGGCTCCCCCTGCGGAAGTGTATGAGTTTTATAATCTGGGGCTTGGCGACCCCTTCCCGGTTTCCTCAATCCACGGCATGGGGCTTGGGGATTTGTTGGATGAATGTGTTAAGCACTTTAAGGACATCCCCCAAGAGGAAGAAGAAGAGGACAGGATTAAAGTTGCGGTTGTAGGAAAGCCCAACGCGGGGAAATCCTCCCTTATAAACAGGATTTTAGGTGAAGAGCGGGTAATTGTAAGCCCAATCCCGGGAACCACAAGGGATTCCATTGACACCTATTTTGAGTATGAGGGGCAAAAATACTCCTTCATTGACACCGCGGGCATGCGCAAAAGGGGCAGGATTGAGGACGATATTGAAAGGTACGCGGTAATCCGTTCCCTTGCCGCCATTGACAAAAGCGATGTATGCCTTGTTATGATAGACGCAAAAGAAGGGGTTACCGAACAGGACACCAAAATCGCGGGATACGCCCATGACCAGGGGAAGGGCTCAATTATAGTGATTAACAAATGGGACGCCATTGAAAAAGACGACAAGACCATGGACAACTACAAAAAGGAAGTCATGGAAAAACTCGCCTTCATGGACTATGCCCCTGTTATGTTTATTTCCGCCTTAACAGGGCAGAGGGTAAACAAATTGTACGACATGATTAAATATGTGGCAAACCAAAACGCCATGAGGCTTCAGACGGGGGCGCTAAACGACGTGTTATACGAGGCGACGGCTAAAGTCCAGCCGCCGTCAGATAAGGGGAAGAGGCTGAAGTTTTACTATATTACCCAGGCTTCCACAAAGCCGCCGACCTTTGTGGTGTTTGTAAACGACAAAGAGCTTGCCCATTTTTCCTATATGAGGTAT
>JAAYMJ010000028.1 GCA_012521455.1 Clostridiaceae bacterium | reverse complement strand
TAAAAATATTTTAAAAATGAGGGAGGGGTTTATATTTTTTAAAGCTTACAAACCAGAATTATAGTGTCCATGAGAAGGGGCTTTTGCTTAAACGTGTCTTTGTTAAAATAAATTAAGTTTTTGGAGTTTTCATAAACGCACATGATTAAGTCAATAAACCCAAGCCCCGCCCTGTGGGCGACTTTTAGCAAAGTATAGGGAGTAAACCAGTAGCGGTGGTCGGAATTTACTTCTTCCAGCCCTTTCCCATAGGCGTTTGAAAGAAACGGCAGCCCGAAAGCGTTAGGCACGGTAATGATTGCTTTATCTATATAATCTTTATAATTTTCCCTAATCCTTTTTAAAAACAAAACAGGGTTGTCGATGTGCTCCAATACTTCCCCCATTAAGAGGTAGTCCCATTTGTCCTCTTTTATTTCCTTTATTGAGCCTTTCTCAATATTCCCATAGCAGACATTTGTAATGCCGTATTCCTTTAGCTTTTGAATTGCCGCGGTATCTATGTCAATGCCTATGCACTTTTTAGAAACGCAGGTTATCAAATTGTGCAAAAACTGCCCTTCCCTGATTTTATAATCAATCAGCTGGATATGGTCGGTGCAGCCTAAATGCACCACTTTTTTGCCCTTTAATAAATCAATTAGTACATCCGGCCTTATAAAAATATCTTCATAATTTGAAAACTCAATTTGCGCGGTAACAGGGCCGCTGCCGGACAATGCCGCCATTACGGTTTCAAAATTTTTAATCATATTGCCCTCCACAAATTGTCAAAAGATAATTTTCCAAATCCCTTGCCACTATATCCCACGAAAATTCCATCGCCCTTTCCCTTGCGCGGCGGGATAGGTTATTCCTTAAAGCGCCGTCTTCCAACAGGTCAAAAAGCGCCCCCACCGCGCCGTCCACATCCTCCTGGTTTATTAACAGCGCGTTTTCGCCGTTTTTTGCATAAGTATGTATCCCCCCGCAGTCCGTTGAAACCACCGCAAGACCTGAAGCCATCGCCTCAATGGGTGGCAGTGGGAAGGATTCATAAAGGGATGTGAAAAAGAATATATCACTTTCGCGGTATATTTTGGCAAGTTCGTTTTGTTTTGGCATTACAACGTATTCCAGCGGGAACCTGTGCGCGGGAAGCTGCGGCTGGTATTGGCAGGCCCATTTAACTTTGAAGTTTTTGCTTTTGTCATATAGCTTATTTAACACCCGAAAGGCAAAGTCAAAGTTTTTAAAAGGCTGGTAGGGGTTTCCCACAAGCAAAATGGTGCCTGAAAATTCTTTGTCATCCTTAGGGTGATAAAAGTTAACATCAATCCCGTTATACAATACCGGAGCCCAAATGCGGTAGCGGGCGTACAAAACATCTCTTACAATGTCGCAAACGGACAGGTAATAAATGATTTTGGTGTAGGGATTTTTAATATATTCCCTGTACTGGTCATTTGACGGGATCATCCTGCCATAGTCCCCGTACAAAATCGGGTACCCCTATTCCCAGTAGACGGTTTTTATCTTAAAATCCCTTGCAATCTGGGTCATAAACCCAATCATTAAAACGTCCAAATCCAAATAGTCCGCTTCCTCAAGGTTTTTAATTATAATTTCGCCTGAAATATCCCTTTCTTTATCAATGTCGCTCCATGACGGGATTGCGGATTCTTCCTTGTCGGATACATAAATCGCATAGACCTCATGGCCCAGCCTTTTCATTTTTCTCATTTGCTCAAGCAGTGATTTTAGCCCGCCGGTCAACCCCTGATGGGGGATTAAATACCCTATTTTTAAAATCCGTTTTGTCTTTGCTTTGGGAAGTTCCCTGACATTTAAATACCCCTTTTGGGTAGCTTCCTTTTGCGGGTAGAATATATAAATTTGATATTTCCCATACACCGTATCAAATACGGTATAGGTAAAATCAAAGTCCTTAAACAAGGTGGGGTGGAATTTCCTCAGATTAATCTTGCTCAGGTACGGCAAAACCATGAATAATACCTTATCCGCGCAGTTTAATAAGGAGGAAATTACATTTAGCACTTTTTCATTTTCAAAACCGTCCATGTTTATTTGGGCAAAAACCATATGGTATTTTTCGTCAGGTAAATTCTCAAGGCCTGCAAGGCTTGTGTCAATTTCACCCACGGAAAACGCCAGGGATTTTGAAAATCTCATATAGCCTTCGCAGTTTTCCCCCACAAATAAAATGGATTTTGGCCTTTCGCTTTCAATAAAAATTTTTAAATGTTTTGCGATTTCAAAGAAGCTTAAATACAATTTTTACCCCTACTTTCCTAAATTTAATTTATTCTCAAAAATAAAGGAGCATATTATAAAATATGCTCCCAAAATAAATTAAGTTCATTTAAAATTTTTATCATTAATTGGCCTTTTTTGCATAAATATTATTGTGTAAGACCAAAAAGGGGAGGTTTTAATGTTTTACATACAAACTGAAAGAGGGGTAAAAATTGCGGTATACGACCTAAACCCCGCAGGCAGGAAATGTTTGTTTTTGGTGCACGGCTGGCCGTTGGACCACAGGATGTATGAATACCAGCTAAACGTGCTGCCAAAATACGATATCCGCTGTGTCAGCATTGATTTAAGGGGATTTGGCGCGTCCAGCGCGCCATGGGGTGAATATTCATATGACGAATTTGCATATGATATATACAGGGTAATCCGCGCAATGGGATTGCGTGACATATATTTATGCGGGTTTTCAATGGGAGGAGCAATTGTTATTCGGTACATGGCACGCTTTAGGGAATACCGCATCAAAAAACTCATCTTAGTTGGCGCAGCTGCTCCTTCCTTCATTCAAAGAGAGGGCTATTCCTATGGCATAACAAAAGAACAGCTTGACCAAATTATTTCAAACCTTAACGCCGACCGCCCGCAGGCGGTGGTGGACTTTGGCAAAAACTTTTTTTACAATCCCGTATCCGAGCCGTTCAGGACTTGGTTTAACTCAATAAATTTTGACGCCTCAGGCATCGGGACAATAAAATCGGCAGAAAGTTTAGGGAAAGAGGATTTAAGCAATGACTTAAAGGAAATCACCGTGCCCTGCGGGATATTCCACGGCAGGCACGACCAGGTTTGCCCCTATGAGTTTGCGCTGGAACTTGAAAAAGGGATAAAAAATTCAAAATTATATACCTTTGAACAAAGCGGCCATGGGGTGTTCTACGACGAACGGGAAAAGTTCAATGAAACCTTGATTAACTTTATAAATGAATAAAAGGGACTTATAAAAGTCCCTTTTTTTATATTTAATTTAACACCTTGTCAATTATGGCTTTCAATAGCACCGCAACCTCCGCCCGTGTGGCATAGGATTTTGGCCTCAAGTAGTTATTGTCCCCTTTTACAATTCCTGCGCCAACCAAGCGGCTTACGGCGTCTTGCGCGTAATCCGAAACCGAAGTAAAATCATAAAAAGTAGAAATGTCCGCCCGTTTTTCAAATTTATAACCCTGCAAATCTATGGCCCTGACGATTATCACAAACATGTCTTCCCTTGTGATAAAGCCTTTGGGGTTGAAGGTGTTATTTAGACCGCCTAACACAATCCCCGCTTTTTTAGCCCCGCCCACCATGGGGGCATAATAGGCGTTTTTGTCCACGTCGGAAAAATTGTCCGTTGTGGAATTTTTTATGTTAAACAGCCTTGTTATCAACACCGTCAAATCCGCCCTTGTTATATTTGCCCCGGGGGAGAAAGTGTTTTCGCTTGTGCCTTTAATTATCCCTTCATCCGCCAAATACAAGATTGCCTCCCGTGCCCATTCATATCCGTCAAGGTCGGCAAACCTTACCCTGTAAAAATCATCATAATCATCTTCATAATCATCTTCGTCATCATTTTTTGTGTTTCTGCTTGGGTTTTGGGTATTTGACGAAGTCCTTCCCGAACTGGTGCCCGCTTTTGCGGATGTCCTCACATTTCCTTCCGCAGGATAGAGGCTTTTGTTATTTTTAATATCCTGCGCCCAGATTTGAACGGTGTAGTTGGTGGAAGGCGTAAGCCCCGTCATGTCATAGTACAATTTGTTATAGTTGGGGTTGTTTATATCGTCGGACATTCTCGAAAGCTTTGTGTAGTTCACTTTAGCCGACTTTTTAACCTGTCCCGCCACCTTAAACTCAATGGTGTAATCCTTAATCTGGCTGTCATCTTCCGCTTCTGTAAAGATTAAGCGGGTGGAAGTGTCGGTGGTATTTGAAAAAGTAATTTTAGTATCGGGAAAAACCGGCGCTTCCCTGTCAATTACGGTTACCACAATTGTGGGGATAAGCTGCTTTGACAAAACTATGTTGTCCCTAAGCACTAACTTTCCCTTTATTGTGTAATTAGCAGGATTTTGGGGGTTATAGGCCGGGCTTGAGCTTTCCCACACAACCGGCAAAGTGGTTCTGGATTTATCGGATAATGTAACCCCCACTTCATAGGGAAGCAAAAAGTTTGCCGCGTCTTCAAAGGATATGCCCGCGTCAATTTCCATGGGGTCCTGTTTGTCAATGCTTGTAATGCTTATTGGCCCTTCGCCGCCCGAATCATATGTGGTAAAACTTAACAAAAACCCTTCGGTAAACCTGTTTCCTTCCTCGTCCATTACGGCGTCGGGCGGGATGGAAAGGGTGTAGGGGCTTCCTTCTTCCAACACGCTTTGGATTTCAATGATTAATGTGTCGCCCGATACCCTGTTTTTTACGCTAACCTTTCCCTTTGGCCCTTCTAAAGCAATATCCCTGAAATTTGCAGAATACTTTATTTTTTCATCAAACCTGACTTTTATTTCAGAAGTCCCTATGGGAACATTTTTTTCGCCTTCAGGAATGCTAGCCCCCATGATTTTGGGGCCGGTAAGATCGATCCCGGTTTGAAATTTCATTGTGTAATTGGAAGACGGATGATTCATGTATATGTCATAAACCGCTGTGTTTGGGATATATAAAGTATAGCTTGATTTTTGGTCAAGGCGGTTTTGCGGAACGATTACAAGTTCATTGCCGCTTTCTGAAACATATACATCCACCGCGACTTTTGCGCCGTTTGACTTTGTCAGGGTGATTTTGTTTTTGTCCTTCGCAAGCTTAATCTGCTTATCATACCTGACCGTTATGGTGGAATTCACATCAATGTAGCCGTTAGCTGAGTCGCTAATAACTTTAGGCTTTGTGGAATCGCTTACCGTTGTAAAGGACAGATTGATTTCGCTGTTTACCATAAAGTCGCTTTTTGCTTTTTCATAGTCAAATTTCAATGTGTTTTTGGGGATATTCACATAATATGTAGTGTAGGGCGCAAGCTGCTGGGTAATTTTAAACTGCAAAATATTGTTTACTATTTCGCCGCCCGTGCTTACGATTTTGCCTGACCTGTCCCTGACATAGATTTTTGAAAAGAGGCTTTCGTCGTTTATTGAAATATCGTATTTAAAGGTAAAATACACATATTTTGTGTCAAGGGCCACATTTGTGGCCTTGTTTTTGGGGCTTGCTTGGGAATATGTAAAACTTTCGGCCTGTACTTTGAAAGTTGAAATTACCTGGGAGTTTACATAATTTGAGCTGTCCTTGTAACGGAGTGCCCCTGCGGGAATGAGGGCGGTATATTTTAAGTTGGGGTAAAGGTCTGAAAGAATTTCAATGGTCAAGGTTTTTCCTGAAATATTAGTTTCAATTTCCACCTGGTTGTCATTTTCATCATAAAGCATTATATCTAAAAAAAGGGATTCCTTGTTTATTTCAATTTCCTTTGAAAAAGTAAAAACAATTTCTTCAGGCACTTGCTTTAATGTGGAGTTGTTTTTTGGGGTTACGCTTTGCGCGGAAAAATTATTGGCAGTATCGGCAAAAACGCAAATTCCGCCAAAATTTATGCACAGCATTATAAATGTTAAAAACAACAAAAAAGCCCTTTTATTCCACCCCATTTTCTAACCTCCATTTCTTATAAAGTCAAATACACAGTACTTATGTACCATGCATTTGACTTTATAAAATCATTTTGTCATTGTTTTAATTCCTTCGCGCTTATGCAAAATTCCATATTGTATTTGCCGTCTAACAAAAAGGGTATGCTAAGGGATGCGGAAGATGTGGAAATGTGAATGTTATTGCCTGTCAAAACAGACGGGGGTGTTATATCCAGCATGACGTTCTTTTGGCTGAGGATTGTTACCGCGTTTCCAACCATCATATTTGTAAGTTCCGCAATAGCGCTTTTTGTGACCTCATCCATTACAACATCCATATCGCCCATCATTTTTGACGCAATAAAACATGCCGTATCTTCTTCAATGCTTAACATACACTGTCCGTGAAGGTCGCCGACAATACCTATTACAACTATTGTGGCGCTTGCACCGAAAGGAGATTTTCTCAAAACTACAGAGCCTGATTCAGTCTTTATGCCAAACTGTTCCAAAACAAGCTGGCAACCTTCTGTAAAACTATCTATATATTTGTTACCCATTCAAATCCTCCTAAATTAATTAAACGTCAAATTTTTGTAAATAAAGCTTTGCCTTCCCCGTACTGACACTAACCTCTATTGTCCTTGAATAATTGCCCCCGATATGTGACAGGGCAAGCTTAATGCCGTTTTCTTCAAGTTTTTGTTTTACGGTTTGTGCGTTTCTTGCGCCAATATTAAATAAATCCGTCTTAGTCCTTGCCTCAGCGCCGCCAAACATGCTGGCAACAATATCATTTTTTGTAACGGGGTAATTGGTCAAAAGGCTTTTTACCAAAAAATCAACCCCGGTATCCGCAAAATACGCAGGACTTATTTTGCTAAGGTCCGGGTTTATATCGGAATTTGGCAACAATATATGCGCCATTGCTAAAACTTTAATGCTTGGACAATACAAAACAAGACCAATACAGGAAGCAAGACCGTATATTTTTATAATATCGGACAGATTTCCTGATATGTAATACTCCCCGACTCCTAGAATTCTTTCCACAACATAACCTGCCTTTAGACAAAAGATGATTATACAATTTTGTTTAGTGTCTTAACCAAATGCTCTTCGTTAATTGGTTTTACAATGAAACCCTTTGCCCCATGTATGATTGCTTCCCTAACCAAATCTTCTTTGCCCAAGGCAGATACCACAACAATATTCGCGTTCTTGTCTATGGCTTTTATGCCTTGCAAAGCTTTGATGCCGTCCATTTTTGGCATGGTAATGTCCATTGTAACAATGTCCGGACGAAGCTGCTCATATTTTTTTACCCCAGCTTCACCATTGTCCGCTTCCCCTACTACCTCAAAGCCATTGCGTTCCAGCATCATTTTTAGAGAAGCCCTCATAAACGCAGCATCGTCAACGATTAACACTCTTGCAGCCATAAAATTACCTCCATATTATGTGCTATGTGATAGATTAACATAAATCGTTAGATTTTGTCAATTTATAGAATGTTATATTTTTCTACTAAAAATTAGTAAACTTATTGCTATTTTGACGAAAAAAAGTTCCTCAAAAATCTTGAAAAGCTGTTCTTATAATAATTATCGGCAGGCTCATCAAGAAATTTTAAGACAATATTTTGCATATTTTTCGCAACTTCGCTTTTTGGGAAACTGTAAATATACGGCGTTTGCTGCCGTACCGCTTCAGATACCGCTTTGTCATATATCAAATATCCCAACGGGTCGATGTCAAGCCCAAGGTAGGTTTTTGCCAATGTTTTAAAGTTTGTGATGGTGTTTTCTGCTTCCCTGACCGAATGGGCCATATTTACCACAAGGCGGAAGTTTACGTCAAAATCCTGATGGGCCACGGTTTTAACAAGGGCATACGCGTCCATAAGCGCCGTTGGCTCGGGGGTTGTAACCAGTATTATATCATGGCTTGCCTTTATGAAGTTTAAAATCCCTTCGTTAATCCCCGCCCCGGTGTCTATGATGATTATGTCCGCAACGTCTTCCAAAACCATGAGTTTTTCAATGTATTTTTCCACGTCTTCCCTGGACAGTTCAAATACATCGCTAAACCCGGCGCCGCCGGAAATAAACTTTATTCCGCCCGGCCCTTCCGCCATAACCTCAAATATGGTTTTTTCATCATTTAAAACATGGGTTAAGTCATACTTTGTGCTGACACCTAAAACCACGTTTACATTCGCCAACCCAAAATCTGCATCTATAATTACAACGCGAAATCCTCTCTTCGCAAGTGAAAGGGCTAGATTTACCGAAAAGTTTGTTTTTCCAACTCCACCTTTCCCGCTTGTTACGGTAACAAGCCTTGTTTTGCTTTTTTGTTTTTGTTCCCTGCTCTGCCTGAGTTTTGACGCAATCTGACGAAGTTGGGCCGCCTGGTCCTGCATTTAATTAGCTCCCCCTTTTGTAGTTTTATCTTTCACAGAGTGATTTCGCAATTTTTTGGGTATCCGCAACATAAATATCTTCCGCCACGTTTTGTCCGTCGGTAATGTATGAAATGGGCCTTCCGGAAAGCCTTTTTATGTTGTAAATAAATCCCGGCTTGCCGTATTCATCATATTTTGTGAATATCAAACGGTAGTCCTGCAAAAACCCGTAATTTTCCAAAATCATTGCCGCGTTTTCATAGGCCGTGGTCGCGCTTATCACCAAAAAGATTTCCGTCGGGTTTGCCGCTTCTATCAGCTTTATCATGTTTTGATGGTAATTTTCATCCTTCGGGCCTTTCCCCGCTGTGTCTATTAAATACATATCGCAGCCGCTTTCTAACTTTTGCGTAATTTCCTCGGGGTTGTATATGACATCCAGATTAATTCCCAAAATATCGGCATAAATCTTTAACTGCTCAACCGCGCCAATCCTGTATGTGTCCTCAGTAATAAGCGCCACTTTCGCCTTTGAGCCAAGGGCATAAATAGAGGCGATTTTCGCTATGGTTGTGGTTTTCCCCACCCCCGTGGGGCCCACAAAAAGCATAATATTTTTCTTTCCTTTCCTGCGCCTAACAGGCTCGGCTTTCCCCAAATCCTTTTTTATGATTTCGCAGGCTATTTCCTCTATGGTTCTATCGGGGAATTCATCCCGTTTTTTCCTGACCCTGTCTATAATATCATAGGCAAATTCTTCCGCAATGTCGTTTTTGATGAAGGTGCTAAAAAGATAATGCAAATCATCGTCTAAAAGCTTTGACTCATCCGTGACGTCAATTTTGCGGTATACTTTTGACACCAGCTCGCTTAACTGCATCATTTGCCTTTCAATCTTTTCAAGCTTTTCATTTTTAATATTTGCATTTTGGTAATCCACGCTTTGCGCGGCTTTTTGCTGCTGGTACCCTGCCACAGGGCCGTCAACCCTTCTTCTCCCAATCGCTGTGGTATGCCCTGTAACATTGTCAACAACCGCCGTTACTTCAACAAGGGGTTTTTTAAACAAATTCTTCAAACCCTTTTTCCTGATAAGGCGGGTGTTTATAATCACAGCCTCTTCCCCAAGGTCCGCCCTCACTTTGTCAAAGGCTTCCTTTTGAGTGTTCCCTATATAGCTTTTAACAATAGACACTATGCATTCACCACCCCAACGGCTTTGATTTGAACATAAGGCTCAATTTCATTGTAGCTTAATACCGCTAAATCGGGAAACATTTGTTCCACAATTTTTTTAAGATACAACCTGACAGTAGGCGTTGTTAAAATAATCGGGGAAATACCCATGGGGAGAAGCCTGTTTAATTCTTTTTGAACTCCGGCAAGAATGCCCTGCATAATGTCGGGGGAAAGGGTCAAAAATGTTCCCCCCTCTGTCTGCCTGATGCTTTCGGCAATTGCCTGCTCAAGCTGCGGGTCAATGGTTATTACGTCAGCTTCCCCTTCGGGGAAATACTTTTGGGTAATCGTGCGCTTTAAGTTTTCCCGCACATACCTGGTTAAAATATCGGTATCGCGGGTAATTGCCGCATAGTCCCCCAGTGTTTCTAGTATTGTCACCATATCCCTTATGGATATTCCTTCTTTTAATAAATTTTGCAAAACTTTTTGCACTTCGCCGACAGAAAGCAGTTTTGGCACCACTTCTTCCACAAGGGAAGGATGGGTTTCTTTTACGGTGTCAATAATTGACTGCACTTCCTGACGGCCTAATAACTCATGGCCGTACTTTTTAACCACTTCGGTAAGATGGGTGGAAATCACGCTGGGCGGGTCCACCACAGTAAGCCCCATAAGTTCGGCTTTGTCCCGCATTTTCTTTGAAATCCATTTTGCCTTAATCCCAAAGGCGGGTTCTATGGTATCTATGCCTTCAATTTCGTCATCCATTTCATTGGGGGTCATGGCTAAAAGATAATCCGGCATAATTTCGCCCCGGGCCACTTCATTCCCCTTAATTTTAATTACATACTCATTGGGTTTTAGCAAAATATTATCCCTAAGCCTTACAACCGGGACAATCAAACCCTGCTCCAATGCGCACTGCCGCCTAATGGCAACAACCCTGTCCAATAAGTCCCCGCCTTGGGAAGAGTCCGCAAGGGGGATTATCCCATAGCCAAATTCCAGTTCTATGGGGTCAACGTGAAGAAGGTTATAAACATTTTCAGGTTTTCTGTCCTCAGCGGCTTCCGCCTGGGCTTCGGCCCTATCGTCGTAGGTTTCAACTTCGGTAACCTTCGCTTTTTGGGTGTTTGCCAAAAAGATTAATAGCCCTCCCAATAAAAACATCGGAACTTTAGGTAGCCCCGGCACAAGGCCTATCAAAATCAAGGTTACCCCCGCCATGTTTTGCACAAGGGGGTTTTTGAAAAGCTGATTGATTAAGTCCTGCCCCATTCCCGCCTCGCTTGAGGCTTTGGTAACCACAATACCGCTGGCGGTGGATATCAAAAGGGCGGGGATTTGGTTGACAAGCCCGTCCCCCACTGTTGCAAGGATGTAAGTGGAAACAACTTGCCCAAGTTCCATCTCCCCTGCAACCATACCGATGATAATTCCGCCGATACAGTTTATTATTGTTGTTATAATGCTTAGGATTGCGTCACCTTTAACGAATTTGCTGGCACCGTCCATTGCCCCGAAAAAATCGGCTTCCTTTTGAATTTTTGCCCTGCGCTCCTGCGCCTGCATTTCATTGATTAGCCCGGAGTTTAAGTCCGCGTCAATCGCCATCTGTTTACCCGGCATAGCGTCAAGGGTAAATCTTGCCGCAACTTCGGATACCCTTTCGGCGCCCCTTGTAATTACAATAAACTGCATAAGGATTATAATCAAAAACACAATAAAGCCAACGACAATGTTTCCCCCAACCACGAAGTTGCCAAAAGCTTTTATAACTTCGCCGGCATTCCCGTTGTTTCCCAAGATAAGCCTTGTGGAGGAAATGTTAAGGGCAAGCCTGAATAACGTCGTAATTAATAGCAATGACGGAAATATTGACATTTCAAGGGGCTCTTTCATATATAGAGAGGATAGCAAAATAGTTATTGAAACTGCGATGTTTAAAACCAATAAAAAGTCCAAAACCGCAGGGCTTAGCGGTATGATGATTAGCATTACGACCGCAATAACTATTACTGCTATTGAAATATCGCCAAATTTCATTACAAGGCCTCCAAATTACTTCTTTAATGAATATACAAACGCCAATATTTCTGCAACTGCTTGATAAAGCTCAGAAGGTATCTCTTGACCTATATCGCACATCTTATAAAGGGACTGGGCAAGGGGTTTGTTTTCTTCTATGTAAACGCCGTGTTCTTTGGCTACTTCCTTAATTTTCAAAGCCACATAATCCTGTCCCTTTGCAACTACCACTGGCGCGTTGTGAGTCTTTTCATCATATTTTAAAGCCACAGCATAGTGGGTGGGGTTTGTGATAACCACATCCGCCGTAGGCACGTGCTGCATCATTCTTCTCATGCTGATTTGCCTTTGTACGGTTTTTATCCTGCTTTTGATTTTCGGGTCCCCTTCAAGAAGTTTATATTCTTCTTTAACTTCCTGCTTGGTCATTCTCAATTCCCGCTCGTGTTCCCATCTTAAGTAGCCGTAGTCAATGACGCCTAAAATAAAGAGGGTCAGCCCGCTTTTCCACAAAATCGTGGAAATTAAAGAAATCATCACGCTTACGCTTTCGTCGATGTTTAAATTTATTAAATTTGTCATAGTGACAAAATTTTTTTCAAATTCCTTGTAAACAACCGCCGCAACCAAAGCAAGTTTTAAGCTTGACTGTAGCAAGGTTACAAGCGACCTTAACGAAAAAATCCGCCTAAACCCGTTTAGGGGGTTAATTTTACTAAACTTCATGGCCAAAAGGGAGGGTTCAAACAAAAAACCCACCTGAAGATAATTTAGCAATATGCCCCCAAACAGCGCAATCGCCAAAATGGGCCCGCAGATTATTACAAAATATTTTAGTATAATAAGATAAATCCTGGTATAGTTTTCGCCAAAATTATCCCCCAAAGAAAAGTAAGTCCCTGAAACGAATTCCCTCATAAAACTTTTTAAGTTCGCCATAATAAACGGGCCAAAGGCTGAAAAGCCCAGATAAATCATCAAAATCACCACTGCCGCGGTGAGTTCAACGCTCTTTACAACCTGACCTTTTTTTCTGGCGTCCCTTCTCCGTTTGGGGGTCGCTTTTTCGGTTCTTTCTCCGCTAGCTTGAGGCATTTTAAATCATTCCCCTAAAAATTGTCCTCTGCCATGTGTACATATAGTCAATGGCGCCGTTAAAAAGCATAATAAGCGCTGGCAAAAAGATAAACAGCATCACAAGCCCCACCAGTATTTTTAAAGGAATGCCCACTATAAAGACATTCATCTGGGGCATGGTTTTTACTATTATGCCCAATGATACTTCTATGACCAAAATCACTGCCACAACGGGCATTGCTGCTTTCAGCGTCAAAATTATGCTGCCGATAAAATATGTAAGTATTGCCATTGCTAAATCCTGTGAAAAGCTGACAGCCCCGGGCGCCACATAGTTAAAGCTTTCAGCCAGTATTCTTATAAGCATTAAATGGCCGTCCACACAAAAAAAGCACAATAAAAACAACACGCTAAAAAAGCTTCCTGAAATCGCGTACTGCCCCATGGACAGCTCGTCAAAAAAGCCCGACAATCCAAAGCCGATTTGCAAATCCGCAATCATGCCCGCAGAGGAAGCTATGGACACGATTAATGTATTGATATAGCCTAAAACCATCCCCAACAGCATTTCCATGGTGCAGCTTAAAAAAAATGTTAAAAGGTTATCGCTTTTTAAATTTCCCACAGGAGGCACCACATTCATTAAAACGAAAGTGGTTGTTAAAATCAGCGCCGCCCTAACCATGAAGGGTATATTTTTGCGGCTTAACACCGAGGAGGCTATAAAAAGCCCCACAATCCTTAATAAAACAAAAGAAAAGGTTTCAACGTACTCCTGCGTCAAAGTCGGCAATCCAAACATACTATTTCACCAGCGTATTTATTTGCATAAACAAGTTGTTGGTAAAATCCACAAGCATATTCATCATCCATGGCCCGATTACCAAAATGGTAAC
>JAAYMJ010000005.1 GCA_012521455.1 Clostridiaceae bacterium | reverse complement strand
AGAGGGGGTGTTTTCAATTTCCCCAAAGTATTCGTCATAATTATAGCCTAAAACCTGCGGCACGTTTTGTGTGCCGAAGTCAAGGAGAACCTTTAAAACAAACGGGTCATCGGTCTTTGTGATACGCCCTTGTGAAATTGCAAGCCCAAGGTCAGGAAGCACGAAAACAGGAACCCTTAAATTTTTGTTTTGGTATGAAACCAATATTTCCGCCTGCCCGTAATCGTTGGTGATTATTAAATTGCCCTCTGTGGAGAGTACCCTGCTGTCACAGGTTACAACGGACTTATCCGTCACATCTGCTTTTACGCCCGGGCCTAAATTTGCATAAACACGGTACGGGACATGCAATCCTTTATCAATTATGTTTGATCCAATTTCAAACTCAAGGGTTGCGCTGCCATTAGGGTTAAAAGTAATATACTGGTAATTCCCCGGGGCATGGGTAACAGCGGTTAAGGCGCCGTTTTCATAAAAGATTTTTAAAACATTATTTTTTAAGATATAGGTATTTTCCAATTCAAAAGTTTCCATGCTGTATTCATAAATTTTATTGCCAACACTAAAGAAAACACTGTTGTCTTTTTCGCAAAAGGCAACGGATGACGGGCTAAAGCCTGTATTTTTAACCAGTTCCAAAGTTGAGCCGTTTATTCTGCAAATATCCCCGTTTTCATAAAAACAGTAGTTTTCATACACATCCAATAATATGTTATACCCATGGTTAAAAGTTTGTTTTGAGGTAATTACCACTTTTTCATAGCCAAATATTTTGGTATTATATCCTTCCCCTTGGAAAAAGAAACTGCTTTTTGCGGGTTTTATAAACCTGCTTGCCAGCGCAAGGTCCCCGCTTACTATTTTTTCCATGGTGTTTAGGTTGTATGAAACCTGCTTGTTATGCACGGCTAAATACAGGTAACCTTCCTCATCCACCGCCATGCCGTTAAACGGCATTCCCATAATTATTGAGCCTGCTTCTTCCAAAGTATTTATATCATATATAAAAATCATTTGGGAATGGTTGCTCCCCACATAAATTTTCCCGCCGTATGAGGCTAAAAACTCAGGTTGCGCGGATAACCGCACAAATGTTTTCTTGTTTTGGCCTATTTTATTTAGCGTCATATCGCCAAAATAAAACAGGCTGCCGTCAATGAAAACCGGATTTTCTAATTCTTTCCCCAAAGTTATATAGCCCTCATTTTCAAAAAGAGGCTTTTTCACAGGCGCGTAATTTATAAGCTGGCTGTATTTGTCCATATCCGCCGTTCTTATCCCGTCAGGGCATAGTAGCAAAGCATTGCCATCTTTTTATATAAATCAACCTCGCCCTCGTTATAATAGCCATAGGAGATTTCCATAATAGATTTTAATTTAAATGTGTCAAGGTCATATTCATAAATAAACTCGTCGTAAAGCGTGTAAAGGCTGTTGTTTTCTATATAAGACGTTCTTGAATAAAAGGGTGGGCCCGATAAGAAACTTAACGTATTATTGCCCAATTCATACAGGTTTCCATAATAATCAATAATCCTGCCGTCTAAAAAATAGTGTATCCCGTGATACATATTGCCAAAAGAATGGATATCTATTATTTCGCCGTTATCATATGTGATTTTTGTAAGCGGCGCGGAATAGTAATCGTCATGAAGGTAAAACACATTGCTTTTCGGGTCTTTTATAATTTCCGTAAACTCAAATCCCAAACCCGTTTTTTTGTATACTTCGTTTTTCCCTAAATCATAGGAGAAAATCCCGTATTCATAGGCTAAATACAAATACCCGTCATTGCCAAAGGATATGTCAAAAAAGTCAATTCCGGGGAAAAGGGTATCAATCCTTGTTAAATCTTTGTCAAAAACCAATATAATATCATTACCGCTACATGGTAAGTAAAGTTTATTATTCTCAAAATACAATTTATGGCAAGAATACGGGACCTTGACTTTTATCATTTCGTTTTGTTTTAGGTCAATTTTACAAAGGTCATTGCTTAAAATGTAAATTACGTCTTCTTCTTTTAGGTAGAAATTGTCTGAAAAATACATTTCACCGTCCCAGGAAATCCTGTCGGGGTAATTCCAAAGGCTTACCTTTTCTTTTTAATAGTTAATTTCAGGAGAAAGGTCCGGATTTATAATTCTTATTGTAATTTCATCATTGTAAAACTCCATTTAAACAATTTTGCCATTGATGAAATAGGATTCTGTGTTGTATAAATACCCAACGCTTATTCCCCTTACTATTTCAAAGGAGTTTATGTCATACTCTGTTATAAAACTGTCGTCAACCCCAAAAAAGCGGCTGTTTTGCCCGTCTATTAAAACGTTGCATGGAAAACCAAAAGAAAAATGAAGTTTCAAGTTTTGCGGGTTTTGTGAAATTTTATATACCCCCGAGGTTGTAAACAAATAATTTGAGGATATTTTTAAATTATGAGCCTTAAAAATTTCACCATCCAAAAAAGTGTCTCCTATAAAAATTTTCCCGCCGTCGTATGAATAAAGCTTTACGTTTTTATCGCTGTCTGCAAAATAAAAAAACCCGCCATCAGGATGTTTTACTAAATTACCGAAGCTTTCTGTTTTGATTACATCAATTATTTCTTCATTTTCCATATCAAAACTAAAGGCTTCTTCTTAACAAATAAAATATAAATACCCGTCATGACCGAATTCAAAATCGAAAAAACTTCTTCCCACATTAATAGTATCTTTTAATTCAAAATATTCATCATATACATATATGCTGTCTGAATTTGAAAAAACAAAGTAATATCCGTTGTCATAAAACTTAATTTTTTTGATTTTGTTTAAAAACTCTTTGCTTTCTAAAGTTTCCCCTGAAAAAATATCAAACTTTGTAACGGTTTTTCCGTCATAATCCAAAGCCAGCAAATGCCCGCGGGACTCATCGGTAAACTGGATGTACCCACCGCTGGGTATAAAGATTTCATCTGCTGTT
>JAAYMJ010000347.1 GCA_012521455.1 Clostridiaceae bacterium | reverse complement strand
AAAGACGGATATAACTTTTGGCGCACCTAAAAATGGGGTGCCAAGGGATATAAAATATTTAACCCTGCAGGAATTGTCATAGCTTTGCTTTATATAGCTTTCAGCAATCAAGCCCCCCATGCTGTGGCATACTAAAATAACTTCGCCATAGTTTTGGCGGATGTAATCCGCTAAAATATCACGGTTAATTTCACAAGGCAGCCTCCAGTCGTAGGCGAAAAAATCCACAAAATATTCTGCCGAAAACTCTTTTTTTAGCTCTTCAACTATCTCTTTATACGAATCCATAGCCCCTTTTTGGTCATTTACGGGCTTTAGGTAATATCTTGAGTAGCCTTTTTCGCTTTGGGCCAGATACGGCACCATATGCTTTTCAAAATAGCCGCTTAAAACTTCCGCGGAAGTGGGTTCCCAAACTTTTCGCCTTCCGTATTTTAACCGTGACCCCATAATCCCGGGGATAACAATTATTGCGTTGGGGTTTTGGAAAAATGAGTAGAACTCAAATTTGTCCACATAAAGCCTTCCATTAATAAGCCTTGCGTTGTCATAGGGTTTTCCGAAAAATTTTTTCCTGTTGTTAATTTTAACTAATGCGCACTGGGTTTCCTCATCAAAGGAATACACATCTTTGTAGTTATGTGGGGATATACTATCATCAAAAATCCTTGCAAGCCTTATGCATTCGGAAAATAGCTCAACTTCACCGTATCTTGACATAAAAAATCCAACCCCGCTTATAGTTTTTGATACATTTTTATTCTGAAGTTTATACTTTCATGCAAAAAATGTATCCCGGATAAAGCGGGGTTGGTATTATAAATTGTCAGGTTTACAGGTTGTTAAAGATTTTGTCCTTGTATTTGTCAAGGATAACGCTAAAGGGTATCCCGATTATGTAGCATGCCACAAACTGGCCAAGCCCTACTGTAAGTATGTTATAAACTAACCCTATGCTAGTATAGCTTAAAAAAGTTAAATACGAACCAACAATCAAAGCGTTAAAGACTACGGGGAAAATCATGGCAATGTATTTGTTTTTTC
Source organism: Clostridiaceae bacterium (assembly GCA_012521455.1). Taxonomy (GTDB): domain Bacteria; phylum Bacillota; class Clostridia; order UMGS1883; family JAAYMJ01; genus JAAYMJ01. The sequence continues at coordinate 3,343 of JAAYMJ010000347.1, read as the reverse complement.
TGAATATGTAGGTAAAAATCGCGGCTAGAAGTGTTGTAAGCGAGCCTAAAACAATGTCCCAAATGCCGTAACCGCCTAAAATATTTGCCACAAGGCAGCCTATAAACAGTCCCGGGATTGAAAGATTTGTATATATGGGGAGAATTGTCAACGCCTCTGAAATCCTGCACTGTACCGCACCGTAGGATATTGGCTGTAAAAGATAGGTTAAAACCGCGTAAATTGCGGCGATTAGCGCGCTATATACGATTTTTTTGGTCGTTGGCCTCAAAATAATCACTCCTTTTTAAATTTAGCAACAATTATTTTACATTCAATTCCGCAAAAAAACAATAAATAATTATATAAAATCTAAATTTTTCGAAAAATATATAAAATTCTTAAAACAATTGACAGTTTCAAAATGTTGGTATAAACTAAACATGATATGGAGGAAAATATGAATATCGCAGTAATAGATTTAGGCTCAAATTCACTTAGAATGACCATTTCAAAGGTACATGACGGGAAAATCACGCAGATTGAGTCATATAAAAAAATGGTAAGGTTATCAGAGGGGGCGTCTTGTGATAATATATTAAAAGATTTTGCGGTTACAAGGACTTTATCCGCTTTAGAGGAATTTTATAAAATCATAAAAAATTACTCCTGTGAAAAAGTCTTTGCGGTTGCAACGCAGGCGGTCAGGGCAGCCAAAAACAAAGAGGATTTTTTAAATAAAGCCAAAGACTTAGGCTTTTCCTTTGAGGTAATAAGCGGGGAAGAAGAGGCCTATTTAGGGTTTTTAGCGGTCAGGGAAACTTTTAATATGGACTGCGCCATTGTCCTTGACATAGGCGGGGGAAGCGCTGAGTTTGTATTGGTTAAAGGCGGGAATGCCCAAGCATTCGCCAGCCTTCCTTTAGGCGCGGTGGCGCTTTCTGAAAAATTTAAGGGCCAGCCCGTATCAAAGATGTATAAATATGTGACAGCAGAAATATCAAAAATACCCTGGCTTGACGAAGCCTGCTTTTTTGATATTTATGGCATTGGGGGCACAATCAGGACTTTGGGTAAAATGTTAAATAAAAAAGCCCAAAATGAGAGGAAAGTCCATGGGTTTGAGGCGTCTTACAAAAGTGTTTCTGAAATGTTTCATAAAATTATAAAAACCCCAATAGAGGAAAGGAAAAAAATTCCCGGTCTTGATGAGGACAGGATTGAAATAATACACGGAGGCATTATGCCCCTTAAGGTTTTAATGGACATTTTATCATCAAAAAGCCTTCATATAAGCGTTTACGGGCTTAGGGAAGGCGTGTTGATAGCAAAAAGGGATGAAATATTGTGAGCTTTAATATTGTACTTGTAGAACCTGAAATCCCGCAAAATACGGGAAATATCGCAAGAACCTGCGCGGCGACGGGCACAAAACTGCACCTTGTGAAACCGCTGGGGTTTTCTGTAAATGATAAATACCTAAAACGCGCGGGCCTTGATTACTGGCACTTATTAGATATAACCTACTATGAAAATTTAGATGAATTTTTAAATACCCACAAAGGCAAGAGGATGTTTTTCTCAACAACTAAGGCGGCAAAAAAGTATACCGACGTAGAATACCAAGACGGCGATTTTTTGGTGTTTGGAAAAGAAACAAAGGGGCTGCCTGAAGATTTGTTAAAAGAAAATCTGGATTATGCCGTAAGAATTCCCATGATAGACGGGGCAAGAAGCTTAAACTTGTCAAACTCGGTGGCAATTGTGCTTTATGAAGCCTTGAGGCAGCTGGATTTTGCCAATTTAAAGGAAAGCGGGTTTTTAGCAGGGCTTATAAAATGAGAAAAAGTGAAAATAATAATACCATAAACTATTTGTATTGGAGGGGAAAAGATGTCAAAGGTAAGGGAAATAACAGAGGCTGAATTTGATAAAGAGGTTTTAGAGTCAAATTTACCGGTTTTGGTTGACTTTTGGGCGCCGTGGTGTGGCCCATGCAAAATGCTTTTGCCTGTAATTGACGAAATCCATGACGAATATGAAGGAAGGCTTAAGGTTTTAAAAGTAAATGTCGACGATGAAGCGGGGCTTGCGCAAAGGTTTAATATAATGACAATACCAACACTCATCATTTTTAAAGACGGCGACATTGTCTTTCAGGAAGCGGGCGCAAAAACAAAAGAAATGGTGGAAGATATAATTAACGAATATATTTAATATTTAACAAGGAGGCTTGCTTATGGGGGAGAATGCACCCAAATTTAAATCCTCTTTTTTTGGGTATTCAAAAAAAGATGTCAATTCCTACATTGTTGACCTAATCGCAAAGACGGACAAAGAAATAATGGCAAAAGAAAATGAGCTAAAGGTTATAAACGAAAACATAAACCAAATTTCTGAGGAAAATAGGAGCCTTAAGGCAAGGGTTAGGGAATTGGAGCAAGAAAAGCATTACATCTCAAACGCTATTATAAAAGCCGAACAGGAAGCCGCAAAGATTTTAGAAAACGCCGCAATTGAAGCCGAAAAAAAGAAACAGCAGCTTTTATCCGAAATAGAAAACGAGGAAAAAAGGTTGTTGGCATTGCAGGAGGAATTTGCGAAAAGGAAAGAGGAGTTATTAAAACAGCTCACTCAATCAGCTGATTCTGTAAGGAATTTGTCAAATTCCCTAATGAATGAGTTTGAACAATTGATTCAAAGCGCGGAAGAAAGGATTAAAAATATTAATTAGTACATACCTGCTTTAAAATATTTGTCTTATTTAACTTTTTACATAAAAACACAAAAAAAGTGCCGTTAAATACGGCACTTTTATATTTTTATACTGTTTAATCTTTCCAGCTCTTCGCTTGCCCTTTCCCATTCTAATATATATTGGTTAAGCTGGGCCTTTAAATTTTCAATTTGCAAAGATAATTCACAAACTTTTTCATAATCTTGCCCGTGTTCGGTCAATTCATTTGTAAGCCTTTCAATTTCTTTTTCCACATCATCAATTGTTTCCATGAGTTTTGAGATTTTTGTATTTAATTTCCGCTTGTTTGACTCCAGCTCTTTTTTTGCTTTATAGTCATTTTTAGGGCTTTCTTTTTTTACTTTTTCGTTTTTTTCCAAATCCGAAAAAGATGAAAAACCGCCTGCGTATTCAATAAAGCCATCGGGTTTTAAATATAAAACCTTGGTCTTTAGTTTGTTTATAAAATACCTGTCGTGGGATACGCACAAAAGGGTCCCGTCATAGGTGGAAAACGCTTCTTCCAGCACTTCCCTTGAAGGTATGTCCAAGTGGTTTGTGGGCTCGTCTAAAATCAAAAAATTCGGCTTTTTCATCATGACCAATAAGAGGGAAAGCCTTGCTTTT
>JAAYMJ010000346.1 GCA_012521455.1 Clostridiaceae bacterium | reverse complement strand
TTTTCTTCATCTAAAAATAAATATATATTTTTATTTAAGACTTTGCAAGTGTATCTTATCCCTTGCCCCCCTGCTTTTAGGCTTGCGGCCCTTCTTACGTCCAAGATTTTGTCTATTTCATATTTTTGCCCGTTTAGCCAGACAAAAGACAGAGGCCGGATTTTTCCTTCTTTTGTGAACTTCGCTTCCACATCCACATAAATTCTTTTCAATTCACAACACCTCACCTGAAAAATGAAACAGGATGGACAACATGTTCCCTTTGCGGGTCCAAATCCGATAGGCGCAAATCCTCAAGCATTATCCCCCGCTGGATTGAAAAATGCCCAAACCTTCTTCTGATATTGTCAATGGCAAGCTCAAGCTTATTCAAATTGTCCTCTTTTATATATTCAGCCAAAAAGGACATTTGGACATCATCCGCCACTTGCAAATCGCAAGCCTTTACCCCGAGGCTTCTTATGGGTTTTCCTAAGAAGGAGTTTTTTAAAAACAGTTCATAGGCTTTCTTGGATATGGTGGTGGAATTTGACGTTGGGACTTCAAGTTTTTCCTGTCTGTCCCATGTGTTTAATGACGAGTCCCTCACATAGATTTTTATTGTCCTTGCCAAATAGTGGTGCTTCCGTAATCTTGCCGCAACGCTTTCTGACAGGATATAAAGGGTGATTTTTATATCCCGCTCTTCTATTAAATCCCGCGGTGCTGTGGTGCTGTTTCCTATGCTTTTTACTTTCGGAGGTTGTAAAATATTTGCCACAGGGGAATTATCAAGGCCGTTTGCAAACACCCATAAGACCTCGCCCCATTTCCCAAACCACAGTTTCAGGTCGGAAATATTTGTGTTTGCCAAATCCCCGATTGTATAAATAAATTTTTTCTTAAGCTTATATTTTGTGGCGCTTCCCACATATAAAAGGTCCGAAACGGGTAAGCGCCACACCACGTCTTTGTAGTTTTCTTTAGTTATCACCGTTGTGGCGTCGGGTTTTTTTATGTCGCTTCCAAGTTTTGCGAAAATCTTGTTGTAGCTAACCCCGATGGACGCGGTAATCCCCATTTCCCTTTTTATCCTTTCCCTTATTTCATCCGCAATTTTTTTGCCGTCCCCAAAAAGATGGGTTGACCCCGTCACGTCCAGCCAGCACTCGTCAAGGCCAAAAGGCTCAATCATGTCGGTGTAATCTTCATAAATTTCCCTTGCCATTTTTGAAAAGTAGATATATTTATCCATATCCGGGGAAACCACTACTAAACGGGGGCATTTTTGCTTTGCCTGCCACACAGCTTCCCCTGTGATTATGCCGTATTTTTTGGCGATGTAGTTTTTGGCAAGCACTATCCCATGCCGCTCTTCCACGCTCCCGCACACCGCAACGGGCTTATCCCGCAATTGCGGGTTATACAGGCACTCAACCGAGGCGTAGAAATTGTTTAAATCCGAATGCAGAATAACCCTTTCCACAAAAACCACCCTATAAGAACATTTGTTCGCGTTCAATTATAGTTTAACTCAAAATTTAAAAATTATCAACAGGAAAATTTTAATTTTTAAAAAAGGTACAAGCAGTGGATATTAAGCCTTTGTAATATAATAAAAACCTTTATAACGGTGAGCTTTCTTTTTAAGGGTTTGTTGGGGGGCAAATCTAATTTTAATATGTTTTATATTATCGTATCAAAAAGCGCAAGGCCAAAACCTTGCGCTTTTTTAAAATATGTGGGGGAGAAGTTATTTTACTAATTTCATAACCGCAATCCATGAAAGTGTGTTAATAAATGAGATTTTTTTGGTTTCGCCGCCTAGGATTTTACGGTCAAGTTTTTTTAAAAAGCGCGAGAGCGCATGCTGGGTTTTTTTGAGGTTTAAAACGCAAAAGATTTTTGAAAAACAGTCAAAAAGGCCAAAGTAGTAAAAAGAATAATCTGAAAAAGTCTGTGTGATTTTTATTAAATCTTTTTTGCCTAAAGGGTGTTCGTTTTTGGTTCTGGAGTTTGGGGTTAAAAGCCTGTACAGGTTAACAGCCGGGTTTTTTCCTAATGGCTCGTAAAAAACCGCATGGCCCCCCTTTTTTAAAACCCGATTTATTTCATTCAGGGCATAATCCAAATTAAGGTGGTGCAAAATCCCGTTCCCGCAAATTACATCAAAACTTTCATCGGGAAATTTTAAATCCTCGCAGTCCATAATATGGGCAGAGTGGTTTTGAAAGTTAAAATCGTTCACCTTTTTTATTGTTTCTTCAATGCTTTTTGGGGAAATGTCAATGGATGAAACAACGGCGCCTTTTGACAAAAGCTCAATAGTCAGCCACCCTGTGCCGCAGCCGTAGTCTAACACCTTTTTCCCTTTTATGTCCCCTAAAAATTCGTTTTGGGTTTTTATAATATCCTGCATAGACTCATATGTATAAAAATCCCGCTCCCGCCTTGCCTTTTGGGAAATTAAACTATCGTGGAAATTTGCTTCGCTGGTTTTGATATCGGGTTTCATTATGCCACCTTCTTTCCACCATTTTCCATATATAGGGTAGCATTATTCACCATTATAGTCAAGGGTATTTGCTTTTATTTTTTTGTGTTAAAATGAAATTATAAAAAGGGAGGGCGGTTTGTGTGAGAAAATTCTTTGCAACACTTTTGGCGTTTAATGTTTTATTTTCCTTTGCGCAAGTTTTTGCGGCGGAGGAGTTTAGGTTTAAACATCCGGGGATTTTACATACCCAGGAGGATTTTGACCGGATGGTTTTTATGATTAAAAACAATGTTTCGCCCTATGTGGAAGGATATAATAAGCTGGTTTTGTCCCCTTATTCCAACTACGGGGTAAAGCCAAACGCGGTGGAAACCGTAATCCGCGGGGGGCAGGGGGACAATGTGAAGCTTTTATACATCGACATAGCCTACGCTTTTCAAAACGCCCTCCGGTGGAAGCTGGAAGGC
>JAAYMJ010000345.1 GCA_012521455.1 Clostridiaceae bacterium | reverse complement strand
GCTGTATTTTACCTTGTTTTGACTTTGATTTTGACAAAGGCATTTTCATATTTGGAAAAGAAAGCAGAGATTAAAGAATAAATAAAAAAGAGGGAAGTTTTAACTTCCCTCTTTTTTTATATCAAAACCTTATTATATGGCTATTTTAGCATTAAATCATTCAAATTGTCCACATTGCCGGGGCCCGCGATATATTCAACCAAGTTATAGAATAGCTGGATTGCCTCTGCCCTGGTCACTGTCTGGTTGGGGCGCAAGGTATTGTCATCATACCCGTTAACAAGGCCTGTGGTTAGCATTTTACCTACGATTTCCCTAGCCCATTCGGGGATTTGGTTGTTGTCCGCAAATGTTAGTTCCTGTGCTGCTGCCTCCACCCCGCCAATCATGTTATAGGCAATGGTTATTGCCTCAATACGGGTTAGGGAGTCATAGGGCTTAAAGTAGAGTTTTCCGTCTTCTAGGGAGCCTTTTATTACGTTATTTCGGTATGAGCCTGAAGCGGTTTTAATTACCCACGCTTCCGCGCCTTCCTTTGTGTCCTCAAATGGAAGGTCATAATCCGTTTCTGAGCCGCTTACTCCTAAAACGGAATTTGCGAATACCAAAAATTCGGCGCGGTTCATAACCCTGTTGGGATAAAAGTAATAATCTTCGCCCACTTTTTCTCCTAAGAAGATGTTGGCGTTTGTCATGTTATTTGCCGCTTCTTCCGCCCAGTGGCCCCATAGGTCGATATAAAGCCCCCGTTCTGCAGGGATTGAAGGCTCGCCGCCTTCTTTGATTGTCACAACCACGTTTGTCACATTGGAATCTTCGGTCCCGTCATTGGCTTTAAACGCAAAGCTGTCAACGCCTGTTACATCCTGGTTGGGGGTGTAGGTGAAGTCCCCTGTTTCGGGATTTAAGTCAACTGTGCCCATTCCCGGGTTTGTAACAAGCTCAAAGGTGATATTGTCGCCTTCATCAGGGTCAATCACGGTTAGTGTGGACTGCACAGGGGTGTTTTTGGTTGTCTCGATTTCAAGATACAACGCAACGGGCGCAGTATTGTCGCCTGAAATCTTTAAGACATTCCCAGTGCTAAATGGTGAAAACCACATATCCGCGCCGTCAAACACAGCCCCTGAATATTTATCCGTGCCGTTTGGGCTGTTTGCGTTGGTGAGGGTTACTTTTTTCATTAAATTATATTCGGTATCAAACACTACAAGATCTTCAGAGTCAACGGGCGCCATCCATAGCTTTCTTCCGTCAGTCCCCACAACGGAAAAACTTGTTCCTGAGCCTTCGGGGAAGTCCCTGTACGCCGCCATATCCCCTGTTTGTTTATTAATCCTTACAACCGCTTCTGCCTTATATGGCGCTAGGAATATATACCTTCCCACCGCGGTGCCGCTTTTGAATTTTTCAGCCTTTGATGAGTCAAAGCCTTCGGGCCAATCGGTGTAGGAAGTCATTTCGTTTGAGTCCTTGTCAATTTTAATTACCCTTGTGTCGTTATAGGGAATTAGCCAGATGTTTTCCCCGTCAAACACGCTGGATGAATAACCACCTGCCACAGGCGGGGTATTATCGGGCCACGTGTCCACAACTTCCAATGCGTCATTTTTAAGTTTTAATATTTTTGAGCCTTCCCGCGGAATAAACCATACTGCTTCACCGTCAAAAACGGCGCTGGTGAATTTGTGGCTGGCTTTGTCAAAACCCTCGGGCCAATTATTGATAAGGGTAATTTCATCATTCTGGGTGTTTAGTTTTACAATCGCGTTTGCGTTGTAGGGGGCAAAGTATATGTTTGCGCCGTCAAATACGCCTGCTGAAAAGGCGGTATCACCCAAAGATATGCCTTCGGGGAAAGTCAAGGCTGTCATGTTCCCGTTGGGGTCAACTTTTACAATCTTCGTTTCATTTTGCGGCACTAAATAAAAATTCACCCCGTCATAAACAATGGATGAAAAGGCGCGGTCAGTTGCGGTAATCCCTTCGGGCCAGTCCCTGAAATAGTTTTGGGAAATATCCCCGCCAATGGATTTTGGGATTACCATTTGGGAAAAAGAGTTTCCGTCCTGATTGTAAATCGGCGCTTGGTTATTTTCAGTAATAACCCTGGCAGAAACATTTATGTTTAGCGTAAAAATAAAAACTGGGATTAGTAAAAAGCAAATAATCCTTTTCATTT
>JAAYMJ010000344.1 GCA_012521455.1 Clostridiaceae bacterium | reverse complement strand
TGGAATTTGTAAACCCGCCGTTAATTCCCCCGTTATTGTTGGTTTTAGTCCTCACAACCCCGTCGTCCATATAAAAGGCGTCGTTTGCCTCACTTCCTTTTAAGTTTTTAAACCCGAAGCCCAATCCAAACTCAATCCCCTTTACGGCGCCTATCGCAAACATGTATCTTGCAATCACGCCTTCACAGGAATCAAGGTCATATCCCCCTAACCCAAGGGGAATATTTATGCCCATGCACTCAATAACCCCGCCTATGGAGTCCAGGTCATCTTTTGCCTGCCTTATCCTTTGTTTCATCTTTTCCCCTGCCCCGTCGTCAAGCACGGGAAAATCCTTTTTCCTAAGCGCCTCAAATAACTCCCTGTCCTCCCCGCAAGGGTTAAAGGATAAATCCTCAACATCATATATGCTTTTTATATGAGCCCCCACATAAATACCCTTTTCCTTTAAAACCAACTTCGCTACCGCGCCGCCTAACACCCATGCCGCGGTGAGCCTGCCTGAAAAATGGCCTCCGCCGCGGTAGTCGTTAAACCCCAAAAATTTTTCATGGGCCACAAAATCCGCATGGGAAGGCCGCATTAAATCCTTTGTCCTTTCATAGTCCCCGCTTATTGTGTTTGTGTTTCTGATTATCCCCACAATGGGCGCCCCCGTTGTTCTTTTATTAAAAACGCCGCTTACAAACTCAAACAAATCCGCCTCAACCCTTGCTGTGGAAAGGCCATCAGCTTTCGGCGCCCTTCTTTTTAACTCTTCCCTGATAAAATCATCATCAATCAAAATCCCCGGCGGCGGGTTTTTTATGTTAATGCCTATCACAGGGCCGTGGGATTCGCCAAATATGGATATTTTCATTAAATCTCTCCTTAAAAATTATTCTATGATTAAGGATTTAAAATCGTCAAAAAACTCGGGGTATGATTTTTCCACACATTCCGCGTTTAAAATTGTCACAGGGTTTTCGCATTTTATTGAAGCTACTGCCGCGCTCATGGCAATCCTGTGGTCGTTGTGGGAAGAAACCACCCCGCCTTTGAGGCTTTTTACCCCAAAAATTGAAAGCCCGTCATCAAATTCTAAAACCTTTCCCCCTAAAGAGTTAATTACATCACAAATCGCAAAAAGCCTGTCACTTTCTTTCATCCTAAGCCTTTTGGCGTTTATAATTTTTGTGTGTTTTCCATCTTGCAACGCCAAAAACACAGCCAAAACCGGCACCAAATCGGGAATGTCCGAAACATCAATTTCGGAAACCACCCCCGATTTTACCAGATTTATAATATCTATTATTTCCTTGTCCTTTTGTTTTGAAAATTCATTTAAATCTTTTATTTCTATATCGGCACCAAGGGCGTTTGCCACAATAAAAAACGCCGCCTGGGAGTAGTCCTTCTCAACTTCAACGTCTTTAGGCAAAAACTTTTGCCCGCCTTTTATGTAAAAACGCCTGTATCCTTCATTTTCCACTTTAACGCCAAATTTTTTTAGCGAATCAATGGTCATATCCACATATCCCTTCGACTCAAGGGGGGTTGTAGTCACAATTTCCGAATCCCCCTCTAAATTGGGAAGGGCAAACAAAAGCCCCGTCACAAACTGGCTTGAAATATCCCCCCGAAGGTGAAAGCTCCCGCTTGTAAGCTTGCCTTCCACATCCAAATACCCGTCGCCTTTTTCATACCTTATGCCAAGTTTTTCAAAGATTTCAAAATAAGGTTCCAAAGGCCGCTGCATGAGCCTTCCCCGCCCCAAAAATTTCGCGCCTGAGGATAGCAGGGATATGGGTATCATAAACCTAAGCGTCGAGCCCGACTCAATGCAGTCAATCTCACAGCGCAAAAAATTTTTGTCAATCCCTTTTTTAACTATAACATTGTCATTATCTATGTCAATTTGCGCCCCCATCTTTTTTAGGGCGCAAATGGTGGCCGAAATATCCTTTGAAAACTGAACCTTTTTAACTACGCTTCCGCCCTCACATAAACCTGCGCATATTATGAGCCTGTGAGCGTCGCTTTTTGAAGGGGGAGGGGTAATTGTGCCTTTAACTTTTCTTGGGTGTAGCGTAATATCCATTAAACTAGCCCTCCGTTATAAAAGAAATTAAATCCTCTGCGTCAATTTTGTGAATAACGCATCTGCCGATATCTTCCAAAAGCACAATGTTTAACTTTGCGCCCTGCCCTTTTTTGTCAAGCTTTAGCGCCTCAATAAAGGCGTCAATACCGGGCTTTTCGCTATTTGAAGGAAGGTTAAACCGCTTTAATAACCTTTCTATTTTGTCGCTTACCCCTCTTTTTGTAATGCCCAGTTTTTCGCCGAACTTGCTGATTTCCACCATTCCAATGCTCACTGCTTCCCCATGGGTAAGCTTTTCATAGTTAAACATCTTTTCATAAGCATGCCCCAAAGTGTGGCCAAAATTCAGTATCATTCTTTTGCCTGTGTCAAACTCGTCTTCTTCCACCACTCTCCGCTTTATGTCGCAGCAGCGTTCAATAATGGACATGGACTCCTCAAAAAATTCCTCATTATTTGATATGCTTGCCAGTTTCAAAAACAGGGATTCGTCATATATACAGCCATATTTAATAACTTCCGCCATCCCGTCGGACAAAACCCTTTCATCCAAAGTTTTTAAGCATAGCGGGTCAATTAGGACAACTATTGGCTGGTAAAACGCCCCGACCAGATTTTTCCCTCTGTCGATATTAACGGCCACTTTCCCGCCCACGGAACTGTCCACTTGGGAAAGAAGGGACGTGGGAATTTGAACATAGTCAATCCCGCGAAGGAGTGTCGCCGCGCAAAAACCGGCCAGATCCCCGATAACCCCCCCGCCTAAAGCAATAATCAAATCAGACCTCGTTATCCCTTCTGAAAGCATCCTGTCATAAAGGAGCTCAAGGTTTTTCAAACTCTTTGTGGCCTCCCCGGCGGGCAGCACAATATCATAAACCGTAAACCCGCCAAAGGTGAGGGATTTTTTTACAATGCCAAGATAAAAAGAGGCAACATTGTTGTCGGTGACAATGAATGCTTTGCAAGGGCTTTTTAGTTTAAGGATATACTCATGGACATGGGAAAGCAAACCCTTGCGGATTACAATTTCGTAAGGCTTTGCGGTATTAACTTTTATTTTTCTAACTTCCATCTTCTTTTCCACCTTCAAATATTGTCAGCTTATTGTTCCTCACAATACCCAAGGTTTCTTTCAAGCCTTCTTCATCGTCATTTTCTATCAGCCTCTTTAATTTTAACATATTTTCCATAAATTTATCAATTTCTATTAGCACATTTTCTTTATTATCCAAAAAAAGCTGTGTCCACAAAACAGGATTTATGTCCGCAATCCTCGTCATGTCCCTAAACGCCCCGGCGGTGTATTCAATTTTTAAATTTTTTTGGGGCCTTAATACCAGCGCGCAGGACACCGCGTGCATCAGGTGGCTTGTGTAAGCAAGGATTGAGTCGTGTTTGTCAATAGGAATCACCACCGGGTTTGAGCCGATAACCCGCGCAATCTCTTCTAAAAACCTTACCCCTTCCTGCTGCTTTAAGGAATTGT
>JAAYMJ010000343.1 GCA_012521455.1 Clostridiaceae bacterium | reverse complement strand
TCCTTTTTACATCTACAAATCAGGAGACCTGCATTATATTAAGGAAAGCATTGATGAAGGCTTCCCCCATGACGCCCCCGGGTATTTTGTATCATACCTTTGCAAAATGACAAAAGTTTACGCGTTTAAAATGCCGGGGAAAAACTATGATGTAGGCGACCTGGACAGTTATTTAAGGATACAAAAGGAGTTTAGCCAAATCAAAACCATAACTTAAAGGAAGTTATAAATTATGATTGAAAAGACCTACTCCTTATCTATGTCGGATTACAAAGCCTACTACATTTACAACCTAAAAAAGCTTTTCGTGTTTGCCCCCGTAAGCCAGTTTGTTTTGGTATTTGCGATAAACTGCATGTATTTTAAGGCAGTTACCATAACAATTTTTCTCTTTAGCTTTTTATACGCCTCAATTATTTATGTGGCATCCATAATTACCGTAAATGTAATGGTTTCAAAACAGATAAAATCTGACGCATATGTAGGTCAATTTATAACTGTGAACATTTCAAAAAACGATATATCAATAAAATCCAACGACAAGAGTTTCCGGGTTAGATACGAAACAATCTTAAAGCTTTGCGAAGTTGGAAACGCTTTTTATATATATTTAACAAAGGAAAAGGCCTTGATTGTTCCAAAGTATATATTCAGCCCCGATGAGCTTGACAGGCTTTCAGTATTTTTCAAAGAACAGCTTGACGACGGAAAGTTAAGGCTTATTAAGCAAAAAACATAAAAGTAAAAAAATTTTAAAATACGGGCGCAAAGCAATGGGGCGGCGCGAACAGGCGCTGCTTTTTATTGTTTTTTTGCATTTTAAAAAAAATTATTGACATGTCAAAATGTTTTGTTATAATTACATTTGTGTTATACAAAAATTGTATAAAAAGGCAAAAAGGGGTTTTGATTAAATTGGGACTCTATATTACTATGGCCACAACGGTAGTATCGGTTCTCGGCTGTATTTTAGCAACAGCCATGATTAAAACTTTAAAGCACTATGACGTGGACGAAGAAATACCTCAATTTGTTAATAAATTAACAAATTTTCAGGATAAAAAAAACCAAGACAAGACGCGGCAAAAAGGTTTTTGACTAGCGACGAGCTAAACTTTTATAACTTTCTTAAAAGCCACACATCAAACAAAGCCATAGTATTTTCAAAAGTTCCCGTAAAAAATTTAATCAACGGAAAGCCAAATAAAAGGATATCCAATACCCTCGTGGACTTTGTCCTCATCCACCCCTTAACCGCCCAGATACTTTGCGCAGTTGACCTTTATTACAATGAGGAGGACTTGTTTGCAAAAGCCTCCCATTACAAAAAGCCCATTTTTAAACTTGCCCAAATACCCCTTTATTACATACAAATAAAACCCTCATACACAAGCGCGGATATCTACCCCATAACAAAGGCAATACAGGACGCGAAACTAAAAAGCGTGGTTTTGGATAAAAAAATTGAAATTGTCCAAACCGCGGCAAAATAAGTTGACTTTATATAAAACTAAATACATAATATAATACAGATTGAAAAAAATCTGTATTATTTTTTTGGGTGAAAATATGAAATTGGGAAAAGATTTTTACACTAAGCGGGCAACCGAGCTTGCCCCCCTGCTTTTGGGAAAACTTTTGTGCAGGAATATTGACGGCAAAATCATTAAAAAAAGAATAACCGAAACCGAGATTTATTTTGGCGAAAATGATTCTGCCTGCCACGCCTCACGGGGGAAAACCGAAAGGACAAAAATCCTCTACGAGGAGGGCGGCATTGCCTATGTGTATCTTTGCTACGGCATACACCACCTTTTTAACGTGGTAACGGGCCTGAAAGATTTTCCTGAAGCGGTGCTAATCCGCGGGATTGAAGGGTATCAGGGCCCGGGGAAACTAACCAAGTTTTTAAATATTGACCGCGCACTAAACGGGGAGGACTTGGTAAATTCGGACAAGCTTTGGATTGAAGATGACGGGTATGTGGCAAAATACATAACCACCCCGAGAATTGGCATAGATTATGCTAGCGAAGAAGACAGAAAAAGGCTTTGGAGATTTGTATTAACTGAAGGGGAATTAAAATGAAAGTGGTATTGCAAAGAGTCCAAAACGCAAAAGTTACGGTGGATGAAAAAACGGTTGGCGAGATTGGGGCGGGATACTTAATCCTATTGGGGATTTGTGACGAGGACACAGCCCAAACCGTTGAAAAAATGGTTGATAAAATTAAAAAACTAAGAATTTTTGAAGACTCAGACGGAAAAACTAATTTATCAATCGATGATGCGGGCGGGGAAATTTTGGTTGTGTCCCAGTTTACCTTATACGCCGACTGCAAAAAG
>JAAYMJ010000027.1 GCA_012521455.1 Clostridiaceae bacterium | reverse complement strand
TTTTGCCTCAAAATCCTTTGAGTCGGTGTAAAAATAATTAAAATCCGAACTGTCCACAACATTTAGGGCTTTTTTTATAAGGTTAAGGCAATATTCCTTCAAATACACCTCATCCCCTAAAAAGATATAAAGCTTTTCTATTTTTTTGTCCTTTATGTTTTGCTTTAGCGCTTCATAGGTAAGTTTCATTTTAGCCTCCGCGATAGGTTTTTACTTTTACTTCTCCCCGATTATTTACCACAAAAGAAATTGTTTTGTTAATATCGGTCCTGAAAACTTTGGAATTTGCCTCCGCAAGCCTTTCTAAAACTTCTTCCGACGGATGGCCGTAGGGGTTATCCCCAACGGAAATCACGGAAATAGCGGGGGTAACCCTCATTAAAAACTCCTTTGAAGTTGAATACTTCGACCCGTGGTGGGCAACTTTTAACACATCCGAGTCAATGAAAACATTTCTGTCCATAAGTTCTTTTTCAATTTGCGCCGTCATGTCCCCTGTAAACAAAACGGAAAAACCGTTATAAACAAGCCTCAATACCGCCGTCAGCTCATTTTGGCTGTAAGTATCTGAACTTGAGTTTTTAATCCCGGAAAGCACGCTGAATTTCACACCGCCGTCCGTCCTGATGCTTTCCCCCATTGAAATGAAGTGTACTTTTGTACCCGCAATTTTTGCGTATTTTATAAGTTCTGCCTTCATTTCGCTTTCATTGTCGCAGTCGGGTAAAATCAGATTTTTTACCCTTCCCGCTTTAACCAAACCCAAAATCCCTTGGGCGTGGTCGTCGTGGTAGTGGGACAAGACCGCCCCGTCTAACATGAACACCCCTTTTGAGTCCAAAAAGGGCTCTAGTATATATGAGCTTACATCATAATTATTAAGCCCGCCGCCGTCAATTAAAAAGCTGTAGTTTTTAGGCGTTCTCACAAGGCAGGCGTCCCCCTGCCCCACATTAATAAAGTCAATGCGCAGTTTATTTGAGTCCAAAATATAAAACCCACCATTAATTATAACCGATACGGAAAACATAATAAAGGCAAATTTTTTTATTTCCTTCCTTTGATTATACAAATAAAGCCCTAAAAACACAATAAACAGTATGTAGGACACAATAAAAACTAAATCCATATCCCCCACTTGTGCTGAAAAAATTTTAGTTTGGCTTGTGAATTTCGCAACATAGAGGATAAAATAAATTATCCCTTCCAAAAACAGGGCAATCACTTTTGCAACAGGTTCAATGAAAGAGACGGCAAAAAGCAGTATAGCCCCGAATATGAACATAGGAAGCAGCGGCACCACCAACACATTGGCAATTATGGATAAAAAGTTAATATAATTGAAATTGTTAATAATAATCGGCATTGTGAAAAACTGCGCGGATAAAGTTACCGCGATTAATTCCCCCAAAATGGGGCTTTTTATAAACTTCAGCTTTTCTTTTAAGGGTATTGCAAAAATGATAATCCCAAGGGTAGCTGAGGCCGACAACAAAAACCCGGTGTCAAAGGCGGAAAGGGGGTTTATTAAAAGCATAATGGCGCAGGCGAAAGACAAATTGGTTAGATTGTCCACTTCCCTTTTTAGGATGTAGGATAACTGCATTAATATACACATTATCCCGCTTCTGACCGCCGAAGGCTCAGCTCCGGTCATAATTACAAAAACAAAGACAAAGGCTATATAAATTGCCCTTGAAACCCTGCCTTTCGGGGCAAGGAAGAAAAACATGACCATGATAACCGACAAAAAAGCGTTTACATGGCTTCCCGACACCGCCACGATATGGGAAAGGCCGCTTTTTGAAAACATTTCTTTTAAGGAAGAGTCCATAAGGCTTTTGTCCCCGATAAAAAGCCCTTTAAATACCGCTAAAACCCCGCCATCAAAGAATTTTTCCGAAATTTCCGATACCTTTTCCGCCAAAAAATTCCCCAAGTCAAAAGGGTTATAAAACTTTAAATCCCGTTTGGTTAAGGTTACATTACGGATTGAGCCAAAGGCAAACACGCCTTTTTGAAAGTTATGTTCTAAATAATTGAAAACCCCTTCGTTTTCGTATGTTTTAGGTATAAATATATAGCAATTTCCCTTTATTTTGTCCCCGTATTTTATTTCCTCTTTACCGCTATATGTTATGTAGATTTTTGTCCTGACCCTTTCCCTTCCGATTGTCTGTGTGTTTATGTAAAACTTTTGTTTTCCTTCCTCATTTTTTGGGATTGACACAACTTTTCCAGATACCACCCTTTCGGATTGGTAATAGGGGCTTACTTTTGAAATTTGTAAGTCCCTGTATAAGTGGTACTGGAAATTCCCAAGGCCCATGATTAAAACCAGGGAAATATAAAATGTTTGTTTTTTTAAAAAAATCCGCCCTGTTATTAGCATAAGCACGGAAACAAAAAGGATAAATATGGAAGAATTTATGTCAATTACGGGCGACATAAAAATCCCCAGCATATAAAAAACGGATATGGCAAGCAACTTTCTTTTCAAAAAAATCACTCCGTTTGAAAGTTACATAAAGTAACAATTATTTATGTAAATCATATTATGTAAATGTAAAACCAAATAAATAATAAGGGGTTATGCCGATGAATATTGAAGTAAAACATCACGATGAAATGCATGATGTTGACAACTTCCCACTTGCATACGCTTATGTACCAATGCAAAAGCTGGGAAAAGTGTACACCGAGCCTGAGGCTTTATCAAAAGGGACCCTTTTCCCTGAACTCTATAAGCCGCTAGGGGTATACGGCAATGAGTTTTCAGGAAAAATCCCGACCGATGTATGTCCAAAAGAAAATATGAAAGATACCTCCCCCTATGAAGAAAAGCACGATAACAAACCTTTTGATAACAACCCGTTTGGCAACTTGCCCTTCGGCAACCCGTTTGCCAACAAACCATACGAAAACGACCCAAATGATAATACATGGATGTAGAGGTGTAAGTATGGAAAACGTAATCGATAATCTCAGGGATAACAAAGCCGAACTTAAAAAAGCATTAATGGCCGCAAAATTTGCCGCATTAGAAATGCAGCTATATTTAGACACTCATCCGTATGATACCAAAGCGCTTCAAATGCACCATGAATACGCTAAAAAAGCCGCGAAACTAATGGATGAGTACCAGCAAAAATACGGTCCCATTGTGGCTGGCGCGTCCGGCACAAAATGTCCGTGGCAATGGGCAAGCCAAACATGGACTTGGGAATAAGGAGGGTAAATCTTTAAATGTTTGTTTATGAAAAAATTCTCCAGTATCCGGTAAAAATCAAAACACCGAATGCCAAACTTGCAAAATATATCTTAAGCCAATATGGTGGGCCAAATGGCAAATGGTTAATTTTACATATATTTTACTATTTTAAAAGGCGCATTTCAACCTTGTTTTGCCCATGTATTCTTTTTTGCTTTTTGGTTATATTAAAATAGGCAAAACATTTTTGAAAGGATGATTGCTATAAATAAAGAAAGCTACACAGACATTCCTTTTGATTTGCCCAAAAGTTTCCCGCCCCAAAAACAGGACCTACAGCCGGGAAGCCAGCAGCAGATGTACCCAAAACCCATTACCGACAACCCCAATTATGTGGGCTCGGGCAAACTTAAAAACAAGGTAGCGATTATCACCGGCGGCGACAGCGGCATAGGACAAGCGGTGGCGGCGGCTTTCGCCAAAGAAGGGTGCGATATGGTAATACCTTATTACAGCGAAGACGAAGACGCGGCGGAAACTTTAAAAATAGTTGAAAGTTACGGGCAATGTTGTATATTATTTAAGTGTGACCTAAAAGACGAAAACGCGTCCGCGCTGACCGTGAACAAAGCAATTTCAGAACTGGGGCATATTGACATTGTGGTAAACAATATCGCGGTGCAGTATCCTAAGGCTAGCCTTAGCGAGATTTCATCCCAGCAGCTTGAAAACACGTTCCAGACCAATGTCTTAAGCTATTTTCACATGACCAAGGCAGCTCTTCCCCACCTTAAAAGCGGGGCAAGCATTATAAACACCACAAGCGTTACCGCCTACAAAGGCTCGCCTTACTTAATTGACTACTCCGCAACAAAAGGCGCCATAGTGTCCTTTACCCGGTCATTGGCTTTGGCTTTGGCAAAAGACAAAATCAGGGTAAACGCGGTAGCCCCGGGGCCTGTGTGGACACCTTTAATCACCGCCACAAGCGATGAAAACCAAGTCCAGACCTTTGGGCAAAACGTGCCGTTAGGCCGCGCGGCGCAGCCTTTTGAGCTGGCGCCCACTTATGTTTATCTGGCAAGCGATGACTCAGCTTACGTTACAGGACAGGTTCTTCATGTAAACGGCGGGGAAATAGTGGACTCATAAAGGTTAATGCCCTCAATTTCACCAAAAGTTTTTTTGCTTCATATATTTAAATGAGGTGATTTCATGAACGACTTACCAATTGAGGGCATTCCCTTTATCTCAGCTACTATTGCCTTGATTTTCGGGCAGAGCATGAATACCAATGAACTAAATTTTTACGGAAACCTTCTTACCGCAATCGGCTCGGAAATGCTGACTTTGGCAGCGGCAAGAAAAATCCAGGAAGGCAGCGGCAGTGACACGGTTTTGGAGGATATTATAAGATAGATTGTACATATCACAAATGGATAGGAGGAAAAACATGTACCGGAATTCGGAATTTACCCATGAAAAAGACAGGATTGTTTTATACGGGGATGGAAACGAGGTTTTGGCTGAAATTACTTTCAGGGAAATTGAGGAAGGGCTTGTGGACATAAACCACACCTTTGTTGACGAATCCTTGCGGGGGCAGGGGATTGCCGACAAGCTTATGAAGGAATTGACCCACAGGCTCATTGATGAAGGAAAGCGGGCAGTTGCCACCTGTTCCTATGCTGAAAGCTGGCTTGAAAAACACGAGGACATAAAAAAGAGGCTAAGCCGGGTTAAAATTCAATAACATCTAGTTTTCCGCCGGTTTTTATAATACATTCAAAATCAAAAAAATCCTCAGTGTCATCACTTACGCGTACTAAATCATTTCGGGTAAGGGATTTTATGTAGGATTTTTTTAGGATTTTTGAATGTATTTCTTTTTTGTAGCTTTCTATTTTCCCCATATACTCCATTTCGCTTACTATCCTGTAGTGTTTTCCCCTGATTATCATATAACCACCCTAAAACATATTATGAAAAAAAACGGATTTTGTGAGGGGGTGGTTTTTATTTTTGCCGCCGCATATATACGGGTTAGCACCGATGAACAAACCGAATACAGCCCTGACGCGCAAATCAGGGCAATTAAAACTTATGCAAAAGCACATAACATTACCCTTTTGGATGAACACATCTACATTGACGAGGGAAAAAGCGGGCGGAGCGCCAAAAAAAGGCCTGCCTTTATGAAAATGATAAATTGCGCGAAAAAAATCCCCCGTCCCTTTGACGTAATTTTAGTCCACAAATTTGACCGCTTCGCGAGAAACCGCTTTGACAGCGTAGTTTATAAAACTTTGCTTCAAAAAGAGTGCAATATTAAGGTCGTAAGCGTTACCGAAAGCATTGACAACGACAAGATTTCTTTAATTATGGAAAGCATATTGGAAGCAATGGCGGAATACTACTCCATAAATTTGTCCGAAGAAGTTAAAAAGGGCATGACGGAAAAGGCGTATTCGGGAAAAATCCAAAACAAGGCCCCCATTGGTTACAAAATGGATAAAGGAAGGCTTGTTGTGGATGAAAAAGGGGCCCAAATTGTAAAATTTATTTTTGAAAAATTTTTGGGTGGGGACTCCCCGCTGCAAATCGCAAAACTTTTAAACAGCATGGGGCATAGGACAAAAAGCGGCAACCTGTTTGAAAGCCGCCAGATTGTATACATCTTAAAAAACCCCATATACTGCGGCTTTGTGCGCTGGAACCCAAAAGGGAAAACAGGAAGGGATTTTGACAACCCCAATTTAATTATAAAAGAAGGGGAACATGAAAAGATAATTGATATTGACACCTTTCAAAAAGCGCAGGTGCTCTTTGAAAAAGGCAAGGGAAAACCCAAACAGAAAAGGGCGGGGGAAAAAAGCCATTTCCTTGTGGGGCTTGTCAGATGCGGCACTTGCAAGGGTGCTATGGCAAATTTGGGTTCAAGCTTTTCCTGCTTAAATTACAGGAGGGGAAAATGCAAGGATAAAAACACAATCGGGATAAAAACCCTTGAAACCCTTGTACTTTCAAAACTAAAAGAAGATTTTGGGGATGGCGTAAAAGTAAAGTGCTTGCATGAAGACGGGTCTTATAAAGAGTATTTAAATAAGAGCGAAAAGCTGGAATTTTTAAAACTCCAGCTTAAGAGGGCAAAGCGCGCCTACCTTTGCGGCGCGGACAGTTTGGAAGAGTATAAAAAGAATAAGGAGTTCATTGAAGGTAAAATTGAAGTTTTAAAAAATGAGCTTAAAAATATGAAAAAAGAAAAAAGCGCGCAATATTTCGCATACATCCCGCCCGTTTTTGAAGTTTTAAAAAAGGGGGATACATTATTTAAATTTAAAATCATATCTTCAATCGTAAAAGAAATTGAATTTTCCCGCAAAGACAACACTTTAAAAATCACATATTTTAATAACCACATGCCATAAGGCGGTCCTGATGGTGAACTTGCTGCGTCTTTAAGATATTTAAGCCAGCGTTTCACAATGCCTGATAATTACACCAAGGCAATACTTAACGATATTGGCACCGAAGAATTGGGCCACCTTGAGATGATTGGTACAATCGTTCATCAGTTAACAAGGGGACTATCTCCCGAACAGCTTGAAAAGCAAGGCATGGGCGACTACTTCATTGACCACGGGAATGCTATTTATCCTGCAAACGCGTCTGGCGTTCCGTTTACCGCCGCGTATATCCAAAGCAAAGGCGACCCAATCGCGGACTTGGTTGAGGATTTGGCCGCAGAACAAAAAGCAAGGGCGGTTTATGACAATATACTAAGGGTTTGCGACGACCCCGACGTTAAAGACCCCATCAGGTTCTTAAGGGAACGTGAGGTTGTGCACTTCCAGCGCTTCGGCGAGGCGTTGCGCCGCGTGCAGGAATTAAACTTGCAAAAAACCATGTTTGCGTTTAATAACAACAATAAAAAATAACCTTATTACCTATATATAAAAGAGGAAAGCCAAAGCTTTCCTCTTTTTGTGTGGGAAATAATATTGCAAAGTATTTTCTTTTTTACCTCAAACTATTCGGCTGCTTCCCACAGCCCAAGCTCATTGGAAATTTTAAATGAAGTACCCATTTCTAAAACTGAGCCCGGAACCCAGCAAAAACCGCTGTCATTCAATTTGCGCCCTGCGCCTTTTGGACTCCAGTCCCTGCCGATAAAAGGCTCTATTTCCCCTTTTATTTTTAAGTTTGAACTTTCAAAACCGCATTTAGCGTGGGACCAAATGTGGGAATTTTCTTTTAAGTTTACATAAACTTCGCAATCCCTTTCTTCCCAGAACCCACTAAAACCTAAACTTGATAAATCGTTACTTTTTACTTCCTTTATGCTTTTATATAATTCAAAAAGCCCAAAACCGTATTTCCTCTCTCCCCCGATTTGCAAAGAACCTGCCACTTGCGAAAAATTAACGCTTGTGTTTTTGTGCTTGTCCCTTATTGTAAAGTCATTTTCATTAATATCTTCAATACAAAAATTGCCGTCGGAAAAATTTGATACCCAAATAAGTCCGCGGAATAAAACAGGTTTGCTTTTTTCTTCCAATGTATATGGGCTTATGAATTCCACTTCATGCAGCATTCCTTCTTCTGTGCCAAGGGAATTGGGATCAATTGCGGCAAAAGCTTGTGAAGTTATGTACTTTTTTGCAAATTCATTGTAATAGTATTCTTTTTTATTTGAGCATGAATTTTCGCCTGAGGAACTTGTTTTTACATCATTAACAAGCATTCCAAACTTTAAACCTTCATTTGTAAATTTAGGGGCAAGTAATGATACATTTTTGCCTTTATCCAATATGTAAAAATACCCAAACCTCATGGCCTTTTTAAAAAAATTCCCGATTGCGTCATAATTCCTTGAGCCCAAATCCCGCGCAAATTTTGCAACAAGCGCGCCCCTAAAGGGTTTTGCGGGGATATATTCCCTTGTCAAAAGCAAATTTAAAACTTTTTTACGCCCAATATGTAGGGGGGTTTTAAGCCTGTATTCCAACAAATAAAGGTGCCAGAATAAATTATCCGCCATTTTCACTCACCTTCTTTTTTACGGCTTTTTTATGAATTAGTTATGCTTTCATTTTCTATTTTTTTCATGGCTTTTGCGCGGTATCTTGCGTAAATCAAGGCTTTTTCCATCACTTTTGCGGCAAGCATTAAATTATCAAGCCCGTTTATTTTATCAATAAGTTTGAAAAATTTACTCTGACAAAAATTATCATTTTGTTTGGTATCTTTATCATCTATTATAGGCTCAAGTTCTTTTTCCAACATTTTTGCCGCCTGATTTAGTATTTCAATGGCCCCTCCTTTTTCATCATTTCCCCTTGACTCACAAAAAAGCCCAAGGGCGTACAGCCCCTGTTCCTGCAAAACGCCCAACGCTTTTGTAATTAAGGTTTCAGCGGCTTTATAATTTCCAAGTTTGCTTCTTACATTTTTTGCTATATTGGACCCATACTCCGCCCCAAGCCTGTCCAAGTTTTGCATATTATAAGCCCCCTTTCAAAACCCCGTCTGCTTTGTTATCAGCGTCTTTTTCAGTTTTAAGATTTAAAACCTTAAGCCTGCCCATTCCTCTTGTTCCCATTCCGCCAATACCAAACGTTTCAAAAAGCCCCAGCCCTTTTTCCACATTGTTTTTAACCCAGTCTGCGCTTACAATCCCGCCATCTTCTGTTTTGAGTTCTTCCCCCTCAACCTTAAAGAATTTTCCTGAATTATAAACCACGTCAAACTTTAAAACCGTTCCCCTAGGAATGGCTTCATATGTAAATAGCGCACCTTCTTCCGCTGTCCCTGTGGACGGGTCAATGCTAACAGAAGTCCTCACTTCAAGGTTGCCGTTTACTATGTGGGGAAAAATCCCGTCGGAAACAAGCACCAACCTGTTTTTGACAATTTCAGGAACGGGAAGTTCCTTTATTTTAACTTTTATCTCATCAAATTGCCCGTCCCCCCTGTTTAACATTATCCACCCGAAGTTTAGCACTTTTTTATTATCTAACTGTCCCCCTAAAGGATAGAAATAGTCATTTTCAATCTGAGAAACATCAACTCCCAGCCCTTCCAGCGCCAAAGGGGAAGTTACCCAGACAGGGCCTGCCATTGAAGATACCGCAAAGAATAAGATACGGGCGTCAAAAAACTGTGCAAGCCCCTGCAAACTGCGGCTTCCTTTTGAAAAGCCAAAAGGAACGCAAACAGGACAGGCGGGATTTACGTTTCCGCAGTGTTTTTCCCCTCCGTCGCCGCCCCTTCCGGCGCAAAAAGATACTTCTTTTTTATCCTTTGCCGTTGCCATTGCGGTAAAAAGCCTTGCGTTCCCGCTTAAAGTCGTGCCCGGGATTTTGGGGATATTCGTTCCCGTTTCCCTGATTATCGGAAGGTCAACCCTCTCAAGCCTTGCTCCCCCTGCCCCAATATGAACCGGGTCGGTGGCAATAGCGTAATAAGTTTTTTTATAGTAGTTTAAGCCATCTTCCAATTTTCCGCTAAACATTTCTTATCCCCCTTTTATTTATCTTTTCTTACATGCAGGTTCCAATATAAGCACCGTTCAAACAAGCCTTTGTCATCTTTTAATGAGCGCTTGATTTGGTCAAACAATTCTTTTCCGTTTTTCTCTGACAGTCCTAAAATGTTTATTAAATTATCTTCAATTAAATCTTCAAAGCTCTTAAACCCCAAATTTTTGCTAAAGCTTTTTATTCTTTCAACTTCATCTTTAAACGCGTATATTTGGGAGGTGCTCCACGTTTTTGAGGAAATCTTACACTTAATTTCTTTCCAAAGGTCATTTATTCGCTTTATGTAATGAAGCGGCATTAATTTTTCCCCAACTTTGTACCTGTCGGCGGAGTGTTCCAAATACATTAACTCAAAATAGGAAGGCTCAAACTCAATTACGTCGTCAGCTTTAATTTCTGTCACATGGGTTACATAATTCTCGTCCCCTGTGTAATCAAAAGAACTGGATCTTCCTTTGCCATTTAAATTCCTAATATATGGGTACCACTTGTCATCTACACAAGGATCCCCTGTATTGTACGGCACCTTCCATAAAAACGACTCTTTTGAATATTCCTCTTTTAAAATTTCAAGCTCAACAGTTTTATTGGTTTTATCATTATTTACATTTTTTACTTTTGCTTCAAGGGATTGAGCCTCATTTCTAAAAGTATCCAAAAGTTTTTTCCCTGCGTCCATTGCCACATAAAGGGGCATTCTTCGGTCAAAGGCAATAACCCCCATGTGGAACGGAAGCCTGTCAATTACTTTTCCAAATTGTTCTTCATATTTATTTAAAATATCTTCTGCTATATCCAATGCGTCATAGGCAGGCACCATCACCATGAACTGGTCTGGAAAATCATAAATTTTTGTGTAGGGTATGTATGAAGCAAAATCTTCAGCAAGGCCTGCTTCAATAATTTTAGCGCTTCTCCAATACCTTTGATTATCACTTTTTAGCTTAATGTTTTTCTCTTTTAGTTTTTGGCATATTTCTTCAGCGCTTTTCCCAAATTTTGTTAATAACTCAAGGTTTACCGCGCTTATAAATTCCCCATCATTTTTATTTGTTAAAACTGCGCTAAACCTTGTGCCTTCGATATCCACCTCAAATGCGGTGAATTCTTCCTTTTTTATTTGTTTTGTGTCAATTTCAAATTTAATGCGCTGGGTTCTTAAGTCCGAATTCCAATGATTTTTTAAAATGTTTTCAAATATTTCCTGCTCAATGAATTCCTGTGTTGTTCCCCAAATCCTAAAAAGCCTTGCAAGGAACGGGTGTTTTCTGAATATAAGGCTGACTAAGTATTTTGCTTTTTCCTCATACTGGTCCTGACCCAATTTCAGCGCTTCCCCCGTGGGGTCGCGTAATGCGACGGCTGTCCAAAAATCATTAGCAAAATCATTTGCTGTTTTATTTTTTTCTACATGAACCAAAGTATTAAAAAACTCTTTCCACGCATTATCTACGTCTTCATTTAACTTATTATCTTTGATATAATTATTAGGATTTTTTAAAAAATCTGAGAGTAATTCTTCTAAATCTTTAAGACAATTTATATTTAGTTTAATTAAATTGCTTTTTACTGAGTCCGATTCTTTCCATTCTTCAAAACTTCTTGAAAGTAATGTCCCCACAAACCCATCTTCAGAAAGCCATTTTCTTAAATCAAACTGTCCAACAATTAGGGCAACCCGGCCGTTTTTATCAGCAACTTCATCAAGCCAAATGGTTTCTATTTTATCTTGTTTTTCTTCTTTCCAATTATTAACTCTACTTCTATACCTTTTGTTACAATTTTGACATCTCTCTTCACCTTTTTCTTTATAATTAATCCTGCAAACAGGGCAAATGTCCTTATCATCTGTTTTTTCGATATTATTTTTTTTTGCTTGTTCTTTAAGGTTTTTCACAAAACCTGCCACATGGTGATACTGCATTTTTTTGCGGCCATCTTCAATTTCTTTTGATAATATAACGCAGGTTCTCGTTTCATCTGAAACGCTAACATGAAAACTAAAGTCAATTCTATTTAAGTTTTTTAATTCATCAGTTATTAGAGTTATTATATAATCTATATCATCAGAATTTTTAAAAGCTGGAAAAGTAAAGTATATCCCCGTTGTGTCCCGATATATTTCGTTTCCTAAGCAATATTTAAATTCAATTAATTCTTTTATTTTTTCATAGGCTTCATCCATTGCGCTTTTATACCCTAATATGTCCCCAGTTTTTAAACCCTTTGATAAAAGAGCGATGGTCTCAATATTTATTTTCAAAATTCTCCACTTAGACCTTCCCCTGGGTTCAAACCAACCTTCCGCTAATACTTTTATAAGGTTTGATTTTGTAAGAGACGCAATCGGATGGGCATAATCGTAAAGACTTATTTCATTAATCGGTCTTCTTGTTTCCCCCAGGGTTTTGGGGTAGTATGTTTTAATTAATTCAACAAACCTTTTATATTGAGAATAAATATTATCGTATTTTTCTTTTTCTTCTTCCTTTTTGTTTATATTTTCGTTTATTATTTTTAAGACATCTACAAGACCATCAAAGAATTCCTTTTTAGTCTTTTTTATTTTGTCATTGTCTATTTTTGTAATGTCGGACACAAAATTTCTGTTTTCATCCTGCAAAAGTTCTATTTCTTTTTCATATCCAAAAGCAGTAGATTTAAAAGTATTTTCTTTCCTTTGCTTTTTGACATCTTTCCCCATTCCTGCTAACCCTTTATCAATTCCTGATGCAACCCCGTGGGCGTCCGATAAAACTTTTAAAAGCCCTTTTGGTTTATCACTCCAAGCATGCTTTTCAATAAAATCTGAAAAACATATCACTTTATCGGTTTGTAAATTGGGAATCGCTTTTGTTAATTTATCAAAAATAGCCCAATTATTTATCAATAAGTCACGGAGTTCACTCCCCTCAAAAAAATAATCATCTTTACAAATTTTTTTGTAATCATAACTTAGTGAAGACTTTTCCGCCTGGGCTTCAATAAACTCTTTTGAAAACCTTCCAAGAAGGTGCAAATATGCGCCTATTTCAAAAAGGATGATGGGGATTCTGTTCTTTTTTAAATTTTCCAATATACCATTTTCATTTTCCGCTTTATCATGCACATTGGTCATATTTTTTCCCTCCATGCACTAATAATCTCATTCAATTCGTCAAAGCTTACAAATTTTTGTTCATTGAAAAATCCTTTTATTTCTACTTTGCTTGAATTCTTTTCCCAAATATTTTCTCCTATCCCATATCCTAATGATTTTTTAGCCGAAAACCCATAGGTTAATATCATCATCTCAACCGCTTGCACTATATCGGACAAATCCTTTAGCGCTCTTTTTTTGATTTCTTCATCCTCTAAACCAAGCCAATAAATAGGAACATAAAGCAGTCTGAAAACACCCTTTGCCCCTTTTGGCACCACTTCAAAATTAATTGGAATTTTTCCTGCCCCGCTTTTTCGGTCATGGGGGTTTATAACCGTCATATCGATTTTGTCCCAAAAAGTGGGGTAAAACCTTAGCATTCCTTCAAAATGGGCGTCTTCTGCTTTTTTTACCTTAAAGAAATCTTTGACTAACTCTTTATAAACCTGCTCTGCCCCACTGCAAAGCCCGTCCAGATATTTAGTCCATGAGGATTTTTCATTCCATCCTTTTTCAGTGCCAAAGAGAAGGGAATGTTGAAAACGTATTTTTGCAAATTCATCGGGGTCTTTTTCGTTTTCCAAAAAAACTTTCATCATGACCCATCTTAAATTCCCTTTCCATGACATGGCAGAAGTTATCGGGGTTTTAAAAACTTTATCTTTCCTAACAGGGTTGTCGTTTACATAAAAAGGTGTGTCGTCCCTTGAGAAAAAGGGTGTTTTTAAAGTTATGGGAATTTCCAAAGCCCAGCTTCCGGAAGGAAGCCCGTTTAAGTTAATAGGGGAATTTATTATATGTAATGATATATCTTCATCTTTCAACACTTTTTTAATATATTCATTGTACTGGCTTTTATTGTTTCTTGATGTACGCAGGATTTTTTTAAGGCTCCCTTTTGCTTTGTCTTTTTGTTTATCTAAAGCAGTGCCTAAAAGGAGAGTCTTTGTATATGAATCTTCTATTTCTTCATACTTACCCGAACTCTCAATTAAATTCTCCAAATCTGCGTCGCTATTTATTCTATAGCGCTTATAAAAGTCATAATCTTTTTTTATTTCATATTTCATCTTTAATCCCCCTCCCCGGACAAGAGGCTTTTTAAGAACTCTTTTTCGTTTTCTTCTTTTTTAACCGTATCCCTGTAAGAAGAAAACTCCCTCCATGCTTTTAAGCTGTAATTCTGTGTTTGTTTTCCCAATTTTTTGGACCAATAATCTGAATTTATATATTGCAAAGCCTTTTTTAAGGAATTGAGAAATTTTTCCCTGCAAAAGTTCTCTGGAAGCTCATTTTTCCCAATCCAGCCCCAGACCCTGAACTCCCAAAGATTTTTTCCAACTTCATAAGCCCCTGAAACATGGATTTTTGAAGACATTTTTGAAAAAGCTTCTCCATTTAAAAAAAATTTCCTTTTTGTGCCAAACAAATAATTTTGTATGTTTTCATTGTTTTCGCAAATTCTTTTTATATTCCTGTTATTCTTTATCAGTTTTTTAACTTTGCGGGAAAAGACGGGGGCATTCATTCCATTCTTCCAATTATTGCTGTCCGTTTCAAATTGGACTTTGGCAAAAAACATTTCACAAAGATTTGGAAAGCCGCCAAAGCCTTCATTACATCTTAAACCAAACCCCATACCCGCCCTTTTTTTAATAATGTTGTCAACTGAGTGGGTAAAACGGGAAACATCGGTTTTTATTTCGTCTTCTATACCAAAAACCCCGTATCCATGCTGGGTTTTACTCCCTAATGCCCCCCATTTTGACGCGATAAGTAGGGGCACCAAAACCAAACTTTCATCAAAGTCTTTGTCCAAAGCTGAAAAATTCAATTTAATTTTTCCGTCATCCTTCTTATCAGC
>JAAYMJ010000342.1 GCA_012521455.1 Clostridiaceae bacterium | reverse complement strand
TAACCTGACCGGTGGAGAATTCTTTTATAACGGATGTTTCTTTTAGACAAATTGTAATCAAATTGGTTTGAGTAACTTTTATACCAAGAGGTATTGTCGAAAAAACTATGTTTTCCCCGTCTTTTTCAGCAAGAGGAATATCTATAATAATCAATGTTTGATCATCTTCGGCTTCAATATGGGATGTTTCTTCGTCGTCAAGTGATGCTTTCAAAAACTCTGGAATTATCTTTGTAACAGACATAAGCTTTTCTATATCTTCATCACTCGGGCTTGTGACGTTAATCCATGCCCCGTCTTCACAATCATCGATTTCCACAATCTTATCATCCACAGTTTTATAAAAGCTTATCAAACCCCCCACTTCCTTTGCTGTTTATTAAATAATACCATTATTTTTTCATTATTTCAATCATTCTTTAGTTATTTTGTAAAAATGTCTTTATTTTTTCAATTTTATAGTGCATAATTAATGTAAAAGCGTGATGCAATTTTTACCGTTTTGAAAGGGATGATTGTAATAAATGAATATTTTGGTGGAAAAAAGCACATGCCAAAAAGCAAAACCTGACGAAAAAAATCTTGGTTTTGGGCAGCATTTTACCGACCATATGTTTGTGATGGACTACACCGAAGGCAAGGGGTGGCATGACCCGAGGATTGTTCCCTACGGCAAAATTGCCTTAGACCCGTCAGCCATGGTTTTTCACTACGGCCAGGCTGTTTTTGAAGGGTTGAAAGCTTACAGGAACAAGAAAAACCCTGATGAAATTTTGCTCTTTAGGCCCAAAAGCAATTTTGAAAGGCTAAATGTTTCAAACGACAGGCTTTGCATTCCTCCAATCGATGTGGATTTTGCCCTGTCAGCCTTAATCGAGCTTGTAAAGCTTGAAAAAGACTGGATCCCAAGAGAAGAAGGCACCAGCCTTTATATAAGGCCCTTTATCATTGCAACCGACCCTTTCCTTGGGGTAAGGCCTTCTTATACCTACAAATTTATGATTATTTTATCCCCTGTTGGCGCATATTATCCTGAAGGATTAAATCCTGTAAAAATTTATGTGGAGGATAAGTATGTCCGCGCGGTAAGAGGGGGGTTGGGGTATACCAAAGCCTCGGCAAATTACGCGGCAAGCATAAAAGCCCAGATGGAAGCAAAAGAAAAGCATTATACCCAGGTTTTGTGGCTTGACGGCATTGAGCGAAAGTACATTGAAGAAGTGGGCACCATGAATATATTTTTCGTAATCGGCGACGAAATAGTTACCCCAATGCTCAACGGAAGCATACTTGCCGGAATTACCCGCGACAGTGTTATCCAAATTTTAAAACATGAAGGATACAAGGTTTCAGAAAGGCAAATTTCAATTCAGGAAATCTATGAAAAACACCAAAGCGGCGAATTGAAAGAAGCCTTCGGCACAGGAACCGCCGCAGTTATTTCCCCTGTGGGGGAACTAAACTGGGATGATAATGTCATTTCTATCTCTAATGGTAAAATCGGCCGAATTTCTCAAAAACTTTACGATTTGTTGACAGGAATTCAAACCGGAAAAATTGATGACCCCTTCGGCTGGACAATAAAAATAAAATAATACGCCCAAAAAGCCTAAAGCGAGAGCTTTAGGCTAATTTATTATGTTTGCTTAAGAATACTAGGATTTACAAAGGGCGGCTTATTTGATATAATTTTATGTAATAATTATAAATGAAAAGGGGATTTAAAATTGAAACACCGACTTTTCGCGCTGGCTGTTGCCCTTGTTTTAATCCCGTTAAATTCTTATGTCATAGCAGATGAATACGACAATTTAATTATAAACGGCGGTTTTGAAAATCCCGCGCAGGATGTGTTTTCAG
>JAAYMJ010000026.1 GCA_012521455.1 Clostridiaceae bacterium | reverse complement strand
TTTGAATATTGGCGCTGACAGTTTTTCTTCAATGCTGGATAAAATTGATTCAAACGGGGCTTTGGGGTTTAAAATCAGCTCAAAGCCGCTTTTTCGCCCTTTTATCAAAACTTCTTCGTTTTGCATTAAAAAAATCATTCCTTTCAAATTGCCAAAGGGTTTATCAAATGTAATAATAAATAGTTACTTATGATTTGTCAATCTTTATTGTAAGAGGGTGTTTTGCTTTTTAACATCGTCGGCGTCTTTTACGGGGCTGAAGTAAAAATCAATGATTTCTTTCGCGATATTCGCAACGGCAGCGCCGCTACCGCCTTTTTCAACAATGGCGCAGACCGCTATTTCCGGGTCATCATATGGCGCAAAGGCAACAATCACGCCGTTGCTGATTTGCCCCCTTACCACCTGGGCGGTACCTGTTTTTGCGGCAACGTCAACAATGCTGTCATAAAAAATGCTCCTTGCGGTGCCTTCCGTTGCCACCATCCTCATGCCCTTTAGCACTTCTTTCAAATTTTCTTCCTTTATTTCAATCCTGTCGGCAACTTCACTTTCAAACTCTTCCAAAATCCTTCCGTCAGTGCCCGATTGAATGCTTTTTCCCAGCCTTACCTTATACCTTGTTCCCCCGTTTGCCAAAGTGGCAACGAAATTTGCCAGCTGAATGGGGGTAAAGGCGTTGTCTGACTGACCGATTGCGGCTTGCAAGGTATCCCCGGGATACCATGTTTCTTTGCGCTTTTTCCTGTCCTCGGGCCCCGCAAGGCGGCCTGAGCTTTCCTCATTTTCAAGCTCAATTCCCGTAGGCTGACCAAAACCGAATTTTTTTGCGTACTCATTTAATTTTTCTATGGTAACTTCCCTGCCTACATCATAGAAAAAGTAGTTGCAGGAATCCCTGATTGCTTCAGCAACTGTCTCATCCCCGTGGGTGCGCATGTATTGTGAATATATCCAGCACCTTGGCTGGTATCCTTTGTAGTATTTGTAAATACCCAAACAGCGGATTATTGATTTTGTTGATATTTTTCCTTCTTCCAATCCCGCGATAGCGGTAAGCATTTTAAAAGTGGACCCTGGCGCGTATGTTCCCGCAAGGGCGCGGTTAAACATCGGGCGGTTTTTGTCCTCCACAAGCTTTGCGTAATCAATGTTAAACCTTGATATGTCATAGGTGGGCTCGGAGGCAATTGACAAAACCTCGCCGCTTTTTACGTCCAAAACCACAGCCGCCCCTGCGTTGGCGTTCTTTCCTTCCTGCTCGGTGCGGGCAGTTTCACTGATCTTTTTAATATTGTCCCTCAAAATCCTTTCAGTTGCCTTTTGCAAATCCAAATCAATGGTTGTGATTAAATTGTTGCCAGGAATGGGCTCGGTGCTTGTCAAAACATCCACAGCCCTTCCGTTTATATTGGTCTGTATGCTGCTTCTGCCGTCCACTCCGCGCAAATAGGACTCATAATATTTTTCAAGGCCTTGTTTTCCAATGGTGTCATTCATTTTATACCCAAGGTCCTTGTTTTGCTCGTATTCTTCCTTGCTCAAATTCCCAATCCTGCCCAAAATATGAACGGCGGTTGTTGGGTTTTCATATTCCCTCACAGGCTGGGTCACAATGTCAACGCCCGCGTAATCCTGCCCGCCTTCTTTTATTTCGGTTATCAAATCCAAACTTACGCCGTTTGCGATATTAAAGGGGGTGTTATATGAAAAACCCTGGCTTTCCATATCGTACCTTACGCCCAAAATCCTACGCGCCAAGCCCGGGTCTTCTTCGGTTATCCCGTATCTTGATAAAAAATACTGGTAAACTTCGGCGGCGCTTGCTTCTTTATCCAAATTATTGTATTTCTCCTTCCATGCGTATTCCTTTGCCCTGGGGGCGTCTTCGCTTTCTTCAAATATGAAAGCGTTATCTTCAACATTTACGGGGAAAGAGTCGGTGATTTCAATATTGTGTTTTTCAAACAAAAGGATAAGCCTTTTAATAAGGGCGTTTAAATCCTCGTTTGTCTGGTTTTTGGTTTTATTTACCTGAACGGTAAAACTCATGGTGTTTTTAACAAGATACCTGCCGTAGCGGTCAAAAATCTCGCCCCGGGGAGCTTTAATGGGAACGGTTTTATAAAGGCGCTTTTCGCTTGACTCAAGGTACTTTTCCCCATCAATTATAGTAAGCTCCGTAAGGCGCAAAAATATAAGCGTTACAAACACAATTATAAAACCGTACAAAAAATAATACCTTTTGTTCAACTACCTGACTCCCTTTTTCTGAGTAATTAAAATCAGCCTGTTTACCACCATGCCAATGGGTATGATTAAAATAACATTATAAATTGTCTGAAAACCTATAAATTTTAATGAAATTAAAAAATTTGCCTTTTCCCAAAGGGTTATGGTTAAAAGGGAAAAAACAAGCTCGAACATAAATCCGAAAACCCCGCCGAGAAGGCAGAAAACAACAATGCTTTCCCTGTATATTTTAGAAAATATCTGGCTGCACAAATATGAAATATACATGCATAAAATCGCGCCCAAACCCCAAACGGACCCTGAATAAAAGTCGTAAATGCTTCCAAAAACCAAGCCGTATACGGGCGCTTCATAATTTTTAGAATACAATGAAACCGAAATTAACGCCATCAGGAAAATGTTAGGCACAATCCCGCCTATTGCTATGTATGGCGCAAGGGTAAGCTGTAAAATTAGTGAAATCAATAAAATGATTATTTTAACAGCAATCCGCATTTTAAACTCCTTTGCTGTTTAATACTTCTTAATTACCAATACCTCGCTTAAGCGCAAAAAATCCACGCTGGGCTCAACTATGGCATAATTGGAAAGCCCGTGAAGTTCGGTTTTTATTTCTTTAATTTTACCAACAATTATATCAGGGGGGAAATTCCCGGAAAGGCCCGAAGTCCTTACATAATCGCCAACCACAATTTTGGCGTCCTTTGAAATGTAGGTCATCTTGCAAAGTCCTTCGCTGCCCAATGAAAGGTCCCCTTCCAAAATCCCTCGGTCATTGGTTCTTGAAACTATAACCCCCATGGAGAATTCACTGTCTATAACCGTCCTCACCTGCGCCCATGTGGTACCCACGTCGTAAACATAGCCCACAAGCCCCATATTGGTCACAACGGCGCAGTTTTTGGAAATCCCGTCACTGGTCCCCTTGTCTATGGTAAAGGTCGTAAACCAGCTGTTTCCGTCCATAGCGATGATTTTTGCGCCAACCATTTCCCAATCTGAGCTGTAATCCTTTAATTCCAAAAGGGCCTTTAGCCTTTTATTTTCGTTTTTATAGGTTTCAAGCAAGGTTTGGTCAACTTCCAGCTCTTTTATCTTTTCTTTTAATTGTTCGTTATCCTTTCTTAAAGTCGCAAGCTCGGAAATGTCCGCAGCAAAGTTTTTCACGGACGTGGTAATTGTGGAAAAGAATTTTAAAACAGGGCTTAAAACCGTTCCGGTTAAATCCTTCACGGCGTTGTAACTATTGTCGGTTACTTCCAGCGCAGCCATTATCCCTAATATAAACACGGCTATAATGGAAACAACCAAAAGTATCCGCTTTTTGAAAAAATTAGACATGGGCCTTGCCTTTCTACCTTATTTTATCTGAAAGTTTGTGTTCTTCTTAAAGCGTTATTGTAAAAATCCAAATTTTCAAGCACTTTTCCTGCCCCGAGGGCAACGCATTTGTATGGCTCGTCAGCCACATAGGTTTTAATGCCCGTTTCCTTTTCAATTAATTTGTCAAGATTTCTTATATAAGCCCCGCCGCCGCTTAATACAATTCCGTTTTCAATAATATCGGAAGCAAGTTCGGGCGGTGTTTTTTCCAAGGTCTGCTTAATTCCGTCGATTATAATGGAAATGGGTTCTTTTAACGCTTCCCTGATTTGATAGGGCCTGATATCAATGTTTTTGGGAAGCCCGGTTAGAAGGTCGCGCCCACGAAGGGTCATAACCTCGTCGTCCTCGTCTTCATAAGGCATAGCCGAGGCCATTTTGATTTTAACTTCTTCGGCGGTGATATTGCCGATTAGCATATTGTGCTCTTTTTTAAAGTAATTTACTATAAATTCGTCAAATTCGTTGCCTGCGGTCCTCACTGACACGCTTGTTACAATCCCGTCTAGGGAAATTACCGCGATTTCGCTGGTGCCGCCGCCGATATCCACAATCATGGAGCCGACGGGCTGGTCAATTGGCAAATTCGCTCCAATGGCTGCCGCCTTAGGCTCGTCAATGAGGTGCACTTCGCTTGCTCCCGCCTGAAGCGCCGCTTCCTCAACGGCCCTTTTTTCAACTTCGGTAACCCCTGTCGGGATTGCGATTAGCACTCTTGGTTTTGAAAAAATGTTGTTATTCGCTTTTTTGATAAAATGCTTTAGCATTGCCGCTGTTGCCGTAAAATCAGCAATTACCCCGTCTTTTAGCGGGTATAGGGCAACAATTTCGCCAGGAGTCCTTCCCACCATTTCCTTTGCTTCCTGGCCGGTTTTGTAAATCGTGTTTGTTTTTGTGTTTATAGCTACAACAGAAGGCTCGTTTATAACAATTCCCTTGCCTTTTATGTAGACTAAAATATTGGCTGTTCCTAGGTCGATTGCGATATCTTTTTTAAACATCAATTTCTACCCCTCAAATGAAAAAGATTAATTGAAAAATCCTCTAATAACACATCAAATAAAGAAGAAACGGGGAGCCCTACCACGTTGAAATAGTCCCCTTTGATTTGTTTGACAATTACGCTTCCCAATTCCTGTATGCCGTAAGCGCCTGCCTTGTCCAAAGGCTCGCCACTTTTGACATAATCGTCAATTAATTCGTCGGATAATTCCTTGAATGTAACTTCGCTTTCCACATGTTTGCTTGTTGCCTTTTGGGTTGACGCTTCCATGACGCAAAAACCCGTCAATACCTTGTGGGTTTTCCCTGATAGCGTTTTTAGCATATTCTTTGCCTCTTCTTCGTCTTTTGGTTTTCCCAATACCTTATTCTCAAAAACCAAAACTGTATCCGCACTAATTATATAAGTATCAGACCAATTTATGACTTTTTTGCACACATTGGATGCCTTTAACATTGACAATTCTTTAACCAATAAACCGGGCTCCAAATCGGATAGTGCGCTTTCATCCACATCAGGCTCAATAATGGTGTAAGGAATGCCTAAATTCTTTAAAATTTGTGCCCTTCTTGGTGATGATGAAGCAAGAATAAATTTTGCCACTTACCTTCATTCCTTTTTACTTAATTTAAACCTGTAGAGCCAAAGCCGCCGCTTGAGCGGCCTGTGTCGTCCAAATCGTCGGTTTTTATTAAATTTGCCTTTGCTATTGGTGTAAACACAATCTGGCAAATCCTGTCCCCCGGGTTTATTGTGTAGGGTTCATCACCAATGTTGGTCAGGGCGCACATTATTTCGCCCCTGTAGTCGGAGTCAATTACCCCCACACAGTTTGGCAGAGTAATCCCGTGATTTGCCCCAAGGCCGCTTCTTGCGTAAATTAATCCCACATACCCTTTTGGTATTGCCAAAGCAATCCCGCAGGGTACCTTTACCCTTTGTCTCGGGTAAATTGTAAGGGGGGAATCAATGCAGGCTGATAAATCCATTCCCGCGGCCCCGTCGCTAGCGTAAAAAGGCGGGCTAATTTCTTTCCCAATTTTATCTGACAAATATTTTATTTTTATGTCAATTTTGCCCATTAATACCTCCGGATTTATATTTTATCAATTATTCCACTACATTTCAACTACTATGGGTTTATTTTTTGGGCTATTTCAAGTAGTATCCCCTTGTGAATAAATCAGGGGGTTTAGCCTTGCTTTTGCCCGTGTATTCCTCATAAATTTTTACTGCTTCTTTTGGCGTCTCACCGGTGAATTTAAGCCTAAACCCGCAAATGTTTGCCCTCCTTGCCTCCTGCATTTTATCTGCAAGGTAAATAGGCCTTGAATTTAAAAGCTGGCTGACATTTTTGCTAAGGCGTGAAAAAGTAAACCTAGCGTTGGTCCTGTCAATCAAGTGGTCATAATAAATATTTTTTATATTCATAAGGGGGATTTTGCCATAAGCAATAATTTCACAAGGCGCGTATTTTGCAATATCCCTGATTTGCGCAAGTGTTAATTCCGGGGATAATGTAATAACCGAAAACCCCTCATTTTCATAAAATTGCGCGCTTTGGGTGTTTAAAATGTTTAAGGTGTAATCACCCACAATGTTGCCGCTAATTTGTCTGGCAAGGCCTATATGCCCTAAATTCCCAACCATCACCCCATAAATCCGGGGGCAGGATTTAAAAGTTTCCAAATACTCCTTTTCTTCCTCTATTGTGAGAATGTGGGGTATTTTAATATAAATCTTTTTCCCTGAAATTTGGTTTTTAATTTTTAAATATACGTCCCTGTCTACATAAAAAATGTTCCCGCCAGCCTCTGAAAGAGCGTAAAACTGCTCAGCTGAAGAAATGTCCAAAGCAAAATACTCATTTATATTTTTG
>JAAYMJ010000341.1 GCA_012521455.1 Clostridiaceae bacterium | reverse complement strand
ATAATTATTGAAGACGCGGACAAATTAGGCCTTGCCCAGCTATACCAGCTAAGAGGCAGGGTGGGAAGGTCAAGCCGGGTAGGGTATGCTTATTTAACCTACAAAAAGGACAAAGTCTTGGACGAAGTTGCGGAAAAGCGCCTGCGCGCAATCAAGGATTTCACCGAATTCGGCTCGGGCTTTAAAATCGCCTTGAGGGACTTAGAAATCAGGGGCGCGGGGAATTTGTTGGGCGAAGAACAGCACGGGTTTATGAATTCGGTGGGCTATGACGTATATTGCAGGCTGTTGGAAGAGGCGGTCAGGGAACTAAAGGGCGAAAAACTCCCGCCGTCTAAGGAAGAAACCGTAATTGACCTAAATGTGAGCGCCTTTATACCTGATGATTACATTAAATCCCCCGAGGCAAGGATTGAAATATACAAGCGGATTGCTTCCATACAGGATTTATCGGACCGCTATGACGTGGAAGAAGAACTTGAGGACAGGTTCGGGGACCCGTCGGAGGAACTTAGGAACCTTATTGAAATATCCTTTATCCGCCAGATTGCGGCAGAGTGCGGCATAGTTGAAATAAACGAGCAAAACGGGAGCGTAATTTTATACTTTAACAAAAACAATATGCCCGATTTGGAAGCGGTTGTAAAACTTGTGGGGGATTACAAGGGCGAGGTGCTGCTATCGGGAGGGCAGCGGCCCTATCTATCATTTAAACGCAAGGGCATGAAGGACAAAGAACTTTTAGAACATATTAAAATTATGTTACATCTATTGAAAGATTACAGCAAATGATATATTATATTAAGGTATAAAATTGTATACGCAAAATGATAAAAGACTTGAAAGGACAGGGGATATTTAATGAAAAGGAAAATTACAAGCTTAGTGGTGCTTTTTTGTGTGATGATGTTGGCCCTCTCCGGCTGTGTCGTTCAGGACGTTACTTCTGTAGGCTCTATTAACGGCACAAGGATTTTGCTTGGGGAATATAAGTTTTATTTGGATTTGGCAATGAATGATGCATATCAAAAAATGAGCAGCGAAGACCAGCAAAAACTAGTATCAGGCGACGAATCGGTTTGGGAAGAGGCTGAAATTGAGGGGAAAAAAGCTGGCGAATGGGTAAAAGAAGAAGCGTTTAATAACCTTGTAAAATTAAAGATTGAAAATCTTAAAGCCAGCGAAGAAGGTATTGAAGTTACGGCTGATGACAAAGCCGTAATTGAAAGTTATAAGCAATCCTATTACCAATATTACGGAAACGCCGACAATTTCAGGGCTTTCCTTCAAAGCAAGAATTTGACCGAGTCTGATTTTGACAAGATGTTGACCGAAAACTTTATTTCCCAAAAATATCAAAATAAAGTTAAGGAAGACATAACCGTAGATGAGGCAAAGGTTAGCGAAATTTATAAAAATGAGTATATCAGCGCAAAGCATATCCTAATTTCATTGGACTCATTCAGGGAAGATTCAGAAGAAACAGACGGGGCAAGCGAGGAAGCTAATGAAAAAAGCGATGAGGAATTATACCAGCTTGCGTTAAACAAAGCGCAGGATGTTTTGGCGCAATATAATTCCGGCGCGGTTTTTGAGGATTTAATTTCCCAATATAACGACGACCCGGGGCAAACTGATGAAGGCTATGTATTTGCCGAAGGCAAAATGGTAACCGAATTTTATGAAGGCGCTAAAAAATTGCAGGTGGGCGAAGTTTCCGAACCCATTAAAACCAGCTTTGGCTACCACATTATAAAAAGGTACGATTTGCCTTATTCAGGCACCCAATATGACAACGCGATTACCGAAATTAAGGAAAGGTTAAAGAGCGAAGAATACGAAAAGCAGCTTGAAGAATGGAAAAAGGATTATAAGATTGAAAAGAATGAAAAGGAAATCAGCAAGGTTAAATTGACGGACAGATAATATAAGTAAAATAAAAGGTATGGTGTTTCCATACCTTTTTTGTTTTTCATGACAATTTTTTGCAAAATGGGCTGTTTTTATAAAAAAATCCCGCCCGCAAGCATATCGGGGCATCCATAAAATTTACTCATATCTTCATAAATTGAGATTTTATTGACAAACAAAAGTATAAATTATATTATGATATTGAATTTACGGGACAACCAGCCTGAAAGGAGTGGTTAAAATAGCAAGCTTTGATACTTTATTATTTGCGTTTTCCATCACACTCTTTGCAGGATTATCAACAGGAATTGGAAGCGCGCTTGCTTTTTTCACAAAGCGCACAAACACAAAATTTTTATCAGTTTCCCTTGGTTTTTCTGCAGGGGT
The DNA here is from genome assembly GCA_012521455.1 of Clostridiaceae bacterium. Taxonomy (GTDB): domain Bacteria; phylum Bacillota; class Clostridia; order UMGS1883; family JAAYMJ01; genus JAAYMJ01. The sequence goes on along the minus strand of JAAYMJ010000341.1, from coordinate 967 downwards.
TATGATTTATGTATCCATGGTTGATATTTTCCAAAAAGCAAAAATGTCATTGACTGAAGTGTACGGCGAAAAATTGGGCTCATGGATTACCGTGGCTTCTTTTTTTGCGGGAATGTTTGTCATCGCTCTAATTGACAATTTGGTTCCAAAACATGAAAATCCCCACGATTTTGGCAAAGTCGGGGAAAGGGAAGAGGATGAAAAATCCTCAAAGCTCATGCGGATGGGGGTTTTAACGGCGCTTGCAATTGCCATCCACAACTTCCCCGAAGGCCTTGCGACCTTTGCTTCAGCCTTGAAGGACCCCAAATTAGGTGTCGCAATTGCCTTTGCCATTGCAATTCACAATATCCCGGAAGGGATTGCGGTGTCAATTCCCATTTTTTATGCGACGGGAAGCCGTAAAAGGGCGTTTTTGCTTTCCTTTTTATCAGGTTTATCCGAGCCCGTCGGGGCATTGATTGGATATATGCTTTTATTCAGCTTCTTTAACGAAACAACCTTTGGAATTTTATTTGCCTTTGTGGCTGGGATTATGATTTTTATTTCCCTTGACGAGCTATTGCCTTCAGCCAGGGAATATGATAAACAGCATTTATCAATTTACGGCCTTGTTGCGGGCATGATTGTCATGGCAATCAGCCTTTTGCTGTTTATGTAAATTCCGCATATGTAAAGTAAGGCGCAAAGCCTTATTACATATGCTTTATTATTTATATAAATTTTAATAATAAAACACGGAAAATATTAGTAAAATTTAACAAATATGAAAATAATGACCAATTATGAATAGCCAAAAAGTGGAGGTTCGCTAATTGAATAAGTTTTATTAAAAAAATTGGGCATAAAATGTTGAAATTATACAAAAATATATTGAAATTTTTGAAAATTATATGTATTATATGATTGTATCATAGCAAGGAGGAGTATAAATGCATAAAACCAGGAATAAATTAATGGCGATTTT
>JAAYMJ010000340.1 GCA_012521455.1 Clostridiaceae bacterium | reverse complement strand
TAATACGTGCCCTAGTTCATGGGCAAAGGTGTTTATAATCGCGTCTTCGCTTGGCTCATAATTTAACCTGATCCAAATAGAGTCCCCGCCGCCGTTATAGCTGTTGGCGGTGTCCCCCGCCTTCCAGTAAAGCTTTTTAATATACTGCCTGATTGCGTACGGGAAGACGCCGATTGCCCTTATCCCTTTTTCCACAACGGGGGAGTCCTCTTCATTGGATATAAATGTGAACTTGTGGACTTGGCCTTCCACGTCCCCTTCCATTACCACTTCGTATAGCCAGCAGGGCATTCTGTGCCCCCGCCAAATGTCGTATTCGGGGTCAAAGGTCTTGCTTACGATTTCATATTTCGGCTGTAATTTCACCAAAGGCTGACCGCCGATTTGGCCTGTTGCGGTAAAGGAAAGGGTATCTATAATTAAATACTGCTGTTTTTCAATATCCTGGTTAAAATAGTCGTTTGAAGCTAAATAAACTTCTGCCCGGTTTGCCACTGTAATTGAGATGGGAAGCTTTGAGAACATATAAGTTTCAAATCCCCTCTGAAGCTGTTGGGGCAAAGCCTTAAACCCTTCAGAGGAAAGAACCTTTACTAAAACGGAGTCTTCCACATACTCAATGGTCCATTTTTGGTAGTCGGAATTATCCTTTTCCCTTTGCCTTACCACATCTTCGCTGGCGTCAAGGTATAATCCCGAATGGGCTGCCTGAATGGTGTAGATACCATCTTCCACTTCGGTGAAAATCCATTTTTGGTTAAGGTTGTTGTTTGAGTCATACTGGATAATGTCTTTGCCCGCGTCCCTGCTTGCGCCGGGTACGTCAAGGGCTTTACCGCTTCCCTTTACAAATAGGCTGTAGTAGTTGTCGGAAGTTTTTGCAATCCTTATGGATTGAAACGGCGTGTCTTCAATATCCGCAACCACTATCTGGGCGGAGTTTTGGTTGGATTTATCCTTTGGCATAAGGGCTTTTTTTGTTTTAACATTTATGATTTTATAATATTTCCCCGCGATTTCACCGTCATCTTTTTGGCTTTCCAAGTACACGGTTCTGGTTGCGCCGTCCCATGTAACCTTTTTACCGAAAGCCTCGCCGATGGCCCTCACTGGAAGATATGTAGTCCCGTCTTTAATAACCGGGTACACCCTGTTTCCGTTTGCGTCTTTTGCGATAAATTCCTTCCCGTCAATAAAGATGTTGACATATTCGCCTAACTGAGCCACGCCTTTAATTTCCCCGATAAACACCGTCTTTGTGGCGTCGTCCCATGAGATTTCAAGGCCTAAATTTTCGCTTATGGCTCTTACAGGAAGATATGTGGTGCCGTCTATTATAAAGGGCATTACAATATTTCCGTTTGCGTCTTTAGGCTGGATGGCTTTCCCGTCAATTACAATGCTTATTTCATCCTGCGCGCTGATGGTTACAGAAAAAAGCGCAAGCAGTAATGAAAAAACCAAAAACAGCGAAACTGCTTTTTTCATTTTCAAAAGACCTCCTAAAAAGTTAATTGGGTACAGCTAATTATATCATATTTTAATTTAAAGGTAAATTAATTTGTTGACTTCTACTTTTAAATTTTGTATACTAATTCAAAAATTTTAGAATGGGTGAAATGATGGAAAAATCACTTGGAGCGGTTAAGATTTCCCATGAAGTCATAAAAAGGTTTGTAAAAGAAGGGGACATTTGCATTGACGCCACCGCAGGGCGGGGCAATGACACCGCGTTTTTGTGCTCTTTAGTAAAAGAAACGGGGAAAGTCCTTGCCTTTGACATTCAAAAAGAGGCGGTTAAAAGCACAAAGGAAAGGCTTGAAAACGAGGGGTACTCCCAAATTGGCGAGGTTTTTTGCGAGTCCCATGAAAATATGGATAAATACGCAGGGGAAAACACCGTATCCTGCATAACCTTTAATTTGGGATGGCTCCCCGGCGGCGACCACAGCATTTGCACAAGGGCTGAAAGCACAATTTCAGCTATAGAAAAAGGGTTAAAGTTATTAAAAAGCGGGGGTATCATTTCCATTTGCATTTACTATGGCAAGGACAACGGATTTAGCGAAAAGGACGCGGTGATTGGGTATTTAAAGACCATAGACTTTAGGCAGTACAGCGTGTTTTTGGGGGATTTTATAAACCGCCCCAATAACCCCCCCATAGTGGCGTTTGTGGTAAAAAATATGTGAAAAAGGCTTAAGGAAAATCCTTAAGCCTTTTTATATAAGGAGAGGGGATAGCTAATTGAGCGGTTATTGCAGGCTAATCCTTGACACTTCTTCCAATGTGCCCAAATCATGGGC
>JAAYMJ010000339.1 GCA_012521455.1 Clostridiaceae bacterium | reverse complement strand
TTTCAGGCTCCGACTTTGTGGAAATGTATGTCGGCGTCGGCGCGTCAAGGGTTCGGGACTTGTTTGAACAGGCCAGGAAAAACCTGCCCTGCATAATATTTATCGATGAAATTGACGCCGTAGGCCGTCACAGGGGCGCAGGGCTCGGCGGCGGGCATGACGAAAGGGAACAAACCCTAAACCAGCTCCTTGTTGAAATGGACGGGTTTGGGACAAACGAAGGAATTATTATAATCGCGGCCACAAACCGCCCCGATATCTTAGATCCTGCGTTATTGCGCCCCGGCAGGTTTGACAGGCAGGTTGTGGTAGGTGTTCCCGACTTAAAAGGAAGGGAAGAAATTATAAAGATTCACGCAAGGAATAAGCCCCTAGCTAAAGATGTGGACCCTAAAACCATTGCAAAATCCACATACGGCTTTACAGGCGCCGACCTTGAAAATTTGCTTAATGAGTCAGCCATCCTTGCAGCCCGCAACAACAAAAAGGAAATCACCATGCAAGAAATTGACGAGGCAATGCTTAAGGTGATTATGGGCCCTGAAAAGAAAAACAGGGTTATAAAGCCCCAGGATAAAGAAAAAACCGCGTACCACGAGGCAGGGCACGCCATTGTGGCAAAACTGCTCCCGACACAGGACCCGGTGCATCAGGTTTCCATTGTGCCCCGCGGACGGGCAGGCGGGTTTACGCTTTCTCTTCCCGACCACGATAAAACCTATGTGTCAAAGCAGGAAATGCTTGAGGAAATTATCCTGCTCATGGGTGGAAGGGTTGCGGAAAAGCTCATATTTAACGAAATTAACACAGGAGCTTCAAGCGACATCGACAGGGCGACTAAAATCGCGAGGAACATGGTTACAAAATACGGCATGAGCGAAAAATTAGGCTCAATTACTTTCGGCTCTGACAATAACGAGGTATTTATCGGAAAAGACCTGGCGCAGACAAGGAACTACTCCGAGGAAATCGCCGCGGAAATTGACAGGGAAATTAAATCAATCGTGGATTACTGCTTTAAAGAGTGCGAACGCTTGATTTCAGAAAATATAGATAAGCTCCACGCGGTGGCAAAAGCCCTTTTGGACAAGGAAAAACTAAGCGGCGAAGAATTTGAGGAAATCTTTAATAACGGATATACCCCGGGCGTGGAAAACGCATAAAAATAAAGCGTGCTTTCGGCACGCTTTTTTCTTACACTTTTATATATTTGAGAGGGTGTTTATTTTTTATTAAAACTAATTAAGCGTGCCGAAAGGTACGCTTTTTATCTGGCAGGCATGTTGGCCAAATCTTTTAGCACCGCGTATGTGATTCTTTCCATGTCTTTTTCACAAACCACATCAAGTTTACGGATAAGCCTTTCTTTAGGAATGGTTGTCATGTTATTTATTAATACTTTGCATTCACCTAAGGGTTGTAGATAAATTTGAATAAATGTTGAAAAACTCGGGATAATCCCCTTAGTAATTGGTAAAACCGTAACTGTTGATAAACTTTGGCTTACGCAGTCGTTTTGAATTATCAAAACAGGCCTTAAATCCTCCCCTTCTTTGGTGTGTGGATTAGGAAAGCTAGCAAGATACACCTCTCCTCTTTTAACTTCCATTCCTACCCTTCCCTTTCAAATTTGGTTTATGCCCACTTATATATATACCATATTTTTATTCTATTCTCAACCCCTAAAAAAAATTTTCATAAAATTTTCCCAAAAAGTATTGACAAACAAAAATTTGGTGCTATAATAAAAATCGATAATGATATTTATTATCATTATTAGTTTTAAAGGGTGGTAATTATGTTAAAAAAAAGCATGCAACGGGATGAAATTTTAAGCTATCTAAAAAGCGTGAACACCCATCCCACCGCTGAAACCATTTATATGGAAGTTAAAAAAGCAATCCCCGACATAAGCCTTGCTACCGTTTACAGGAATTTAAAGCTGCTTTCTGAAAACGGGGAAATACTTGAGCTTACTTACGGGAGTTCATCCAGCCGTTTTGACGGGAACACCTCGCCCCATTACCACTTTGTGTGCGAAAAATGCAAAAATGTGTATGACATAATGATGGATTTGACGGACGAACTTCACAGCATGGTAACACGTGAAGGCTATCTCCCATATGGGCACCGGCTTGAGTTTTTCGGGGTGTGCAAGGACTGCTGCCAGAAATTAAAGGCATAATCTAATAAATAAAATTTAAAACCTTCAGGCATTTGCCTGCAAGGCTTATTAAAGTGCGCTTTGAAATTGTTTGAAAAAACAATTTGAAATATAAAAATTTTAAGAAAGGGGTTTTATTATTATGAAAAAATATGTTTGCACAATTTGCGGTTATGTTCACGAAGGAGAAGGCGCTCCTGATAAATGCCCGATTTGCGGCGCGGCAAAGGAAAAATTCATGGAACAATCCCAAGAAGGGTTGGTATTTGCAGATGAACACAGGGTGGGCATTGCAAAAGACGTTGACCCTGAAATCATCCAAGGCTTGAGGGAAAACTTCCAGGGCGAATGCATGGAAGTGGGAATGTATCTTGCAATGAGCCGTCAGGCTGAAAGGGAAGGCTATCCCGAAGTGGCAGAAGCTTATAAGAGATACGCTTTTGAAGAAGCTGAACACGCGGCTAAATTCGCAGAACTTTTAGGCGAAGTTTTAGTCGCTGACACTAAAAAGAACCTTCAAATGCGCGTTGAAGCTGAAACAGGCGCATACGCAGGCAAGATGATGCTTGCAAAACGCGCAAAAGAATTAGGCCTTGACGCAATCCATGACACCGTTCATGAAATGGCAAAGGACGAAGCAAGGCACGGCGCAGGATTTAACGGGTTATTAAAGAGGTATTTTGGCTAATACATAAAAAACCTCTCCCCACCTTGTCATAGTGTGAAGTTTTAGCTTCACACTTTTTTTATACCCTTTCCACCTGTTTTATAACCCCCTCCGGGGGTTTTTTCATTATCAGGCACCTGAATTTTGGATTTTTACATCTACCGTTTTGCGTATGACAAAGCTCCAATACAAATTTGCCACATCCCCCGAAAAAGGCTGCAGAAGGCTTATGATTGCGGAAATAATAAAGTAAAACGCCTATATTAAAACTTGGGGTTCTTTTTTCTTAATTTTAAGCTAAAAATATACTGCCTTATTTTGAAACTATCCCAATATAGCCATAATTCCCCAGCCGCCAATATTACCACAACCGGGACAAGTATTTATGTATTTTTCATAAAATAAAGATTTTTCTGCACGAAATACAGCTTTTTTGAAAATTATAATAATGTTTTTATTAACTAAAACGGGGTATATATATGCTACATATTGCAATTTGTGATGATAATTCTTTGGAATTAAAGGAATTGTCAGAACATATTTTATCATACGGAAAATATAAAAATATAAGTTTACAATGCCACCTGTTCCAAAATGGTTTTGAGATTATTTCTTCCCTTGAGAAAGGCAACCGCTTTGATATATACATTTTAGATATAATAATG
>JAAYMJ010000338.1 GCA_012521455.1 Clostridiaceae bacterium | reverse complement strand
TCAAGCAAATAATTCTTTGTGTTGTCCCTGCCTTGACCCAGCCTTAAATCGCCGTAGGAAAACCACGCGCCGCTTTTATTTATAATTCCGTACTCCACTCCCATATCCACAAGTATGCCTTCGCGGGAGATACCTTTTCCGTACATCATGTCAAATTCGGCCTCTTTAAATGGCGGCGCCACCTTGTTTTTCACAATTTTAACTTTAGTCCTGCTTCCGACGGGCTCACTTCCAACCTTTAAGGTTTCAATCCTTCTGACATCCATCCTGACGGAGGCGTAAAACTTTAAAGCCCGTCCGCCCGTTGTAACTTCGGGGCTGCCAAACATAACCCCCACCTTTTCACGAAGCTGGTTTATGAAAATGCAGACGGTGTTAAATTTGTTGACAACCCCCGCAAGTTTGCGCAAAGCCTGGCTCATAAGCCGCGCCTGCAGCGCCATGTGCTGTTCGCCCATCTCGCCTTCAATTTCCGCCCTTGGAACCAATGCCGCCACGGAGTCAATGACAATGACGTCAATCGCGCCGCTTCTCACAAGCGCTTCTGCAATTTCCAAAGCCTGTTCCCCGGTGTCGGGCTGGGACACAATCAAGGAGTCCACATCCACGCCTAAATTTTTCGCGTAATTCGGGTCCAGTGCGTGTTCCGCGTCAATGAAAGCAACTTCCCCGCCCCGCTTTTGGGCCTCAGCGATAATATGTAGCGCGATTGTGGTTTTACCAGAAGACTCAGGCCCGAAAATTTCAATAATCCTGCCCCTCGGCACGCCTCCAATCCCAAGCGCCACGTCAAGGCACAATGCCCCTGTGGGGATAACTTCCACGTTCATATGGCTGCTTTCCCCAAGACGCATTACCGCCCCTTTTCCATACTGCCTTTCAATTTGCCCCAATGCCGCTAATAAAGCATTCTTTTTGTCAATTGAGCTTTCTTTTTCAATCTTTTTATCCGCCATATAAAAATCCTCCATACCGAACATTTGTTCTTATTTAACAATTTTTCCCCCTGCTTGTCAAGAGTGCCATTTAAGTATTCCCTCACTAAATTCAAAGCGTTTAGCACCGCGTAATTCCTGATCTTTTCCCTGCTTCCCGAAAAATTAAACTTTTTGACACACACCCCGTTTTTGTGCGCCAAAGAAATATAAACAAGGCCCACAGGCTTTTCCGCGGTTCCCCCCGACGGCCCTGCAATCCCTGTGATGGCAACGGAAATATCGGAATTTGAAATCCTCCTCATGCCTTGTGCCATTTCTTTTGCGCACTCACAACTTACCGCGCCGTGTGTTTTTAAGGTTTCTTCCCGCACACCCAGATACTGCATTTTCGCGCTATTGCTGTAAGTTATTATCCCCTGCGAAAAGATTTGGCTTGCCCCAGGGATGGAAGTTATGTTTTGGCCCAAAAGCCCCCCGGTGCATGATTCGGCGGTCGAAATGCTCAAATTCCTCTCCATAAGCGCCTTGCATACAACTTTAACCAGGCTGTTGTCATCACCATAGGCGTAAAATTCGTCAGGGCACCTTGAAATTAATACACCGCACATATCTTCAACCAGTTTTTTTGCCTCATTTTCATCTTTTGCCTTTGCAGAAACCCTGACCGTAACTTCCCCCTCTTTTGCGTATAGGGCTAATGTGGGGTTTGTCTGGCTTTCCAATAAATCCGAAAGCCTTTCCTCCAAAGCCGCCTCCCCTATTCCTATAAACCTTAAAACTTTTGAGTAAATCACATCACGGCTTTTTTCCTTTAAATAGGGGATAACATACTTTTCAAACATGGGCACCATTTCATTTGGCGGCCCGGGAAGAAGGATTGCCGCCTTGTCCCCTTTTTCCATAATACAGCCCGGGGCTGTTCCGTTGTCATTGGGAAGAATTATTGCCTCTTTGGGGAACATTGCCTGCTTTTCATTGTTTTTGGTCATTTTGCGGTTTAGTTTTTGAAAATATTTTTCAATAGCCGCTAACGCCTCATCATTCAAATAAAGGGGCATATCAAAGTATGAGGCCGCCGCCTCTTTTGTAATGTCATCCCCCGTAGGGCCCAATCCCCCTGTTAAAATCACCATGTTGCTTCTTGAAAAAGCAATTGATAACGCCTGCTTTAACCTTTCAAAATTGTCCCCCACAGTGGTTTGAAAATACACATCAACACCCAAAGAGGCCAGTTTTTCGGATAAATACCTTGCGTTGGTATTTGTAATCTGGCCCATTAGTATTTCCGTGCCGACACTAATGATTTCAGCGTTCATTCAGACACCTCGATTACATAAGTTTCGTCCACCGCTTTTTGAATCCAGTACTCCATGTCAATTTTGCTTTCAGACTCTAAAATTGAAGAAAGCTTTGGCTTTGTGGTGGGGTGTTTGGGGACAAAGACGGTGCAGCAGTCCTCATAGGGCAAAATCGAAGTCTCAAAAGTGCCGATTTTTCTTGCAATTGTAACGATTTCTTCCTTGTCCATGCCAACCAGCGGCCTTAAAATAGGCATTTTAACACACTCACCTGTGACCGCTAATGCAAGCAGGGTCTGGCTTGCGACCTGCCCTAGGCTTTCCCCCGTAATAAGACCGTCGCACCTGTTCTTTTTTGCGATGCGCTCGGCAATCTGCATCATCATTCTGCGCATTATCAAGGTCATATGCTCGTTTTTGCACATTTTCTTAATTTCCAGCTGTTGCTGGGTAAATGGCACAATGTGAAGATTTATCTTTCCGGCATAACCTGAAATAATCCTTGTAAGCTCAATTACCTTTTCCTTGGCCTTTTCGCTCGTGTAAGGGCTTGAGAAAAAGTGAATTGCGTCAAGGGACAGCCCCCGCTTTGCCATCATATAAGCCGCCACAGGGCTGTCGATACCGCCAGAAATTAAAACGGCGGCTTTCCCGTTTGATGAGGTGGGCATTCCCCCCGCCCCTTTTATCCTTGCGCCATGCACAAATGCGTTGTTGTCGCGGATTTCAACGGTCACAACAATGTCGGGGTTGTTCACGTCAACCTTAAGATGGCGGAAATTTTTTAAAATTTCGCCCCCCGTAATTGCGGAAATCTCAGGGGATTTTAAGGGAAATTTTTTATCGCTGCGCTTTGACTCCACCTTAAAAGTTTTGGCCAAAGTCAATTCATCCCTTAAATATTCACAGGCCCCCTTTTTGATTTTTTCAATATCCTTTTCAAAAATCCCCGCCCTTGAAATGCTGGAAATCCCAAAAACCTTTGTGAGTTTTTCCACAACCAAATCCGGGTCGGCGCCCTCATTGAGCTCAATATACACCGTGGATTGGGCGGAACGTATGCTTTTTAAGTCATCCTTTAGCTTTTGTTTTATATTATTCATTAAAATATTTTCAAAATTGCTGCGGTTTAGCCCTTTTAGCACCAGCTCGCCGCATTTTGCCAAAATAACTTCCTTCATCAAAATATCCTTCCTGTCTTATATTGTAAGATTTTTTACCGTTTCCCTAATAATCTTTGCCGCTTCTTTGATTTCATCCGCTGTATTATCCCTTGAAAAACTAATCCTTATGGCGGAGTATGCGTATTTTGCGCCGGTTGCCGAAAGCACATGGCTTTCCTTATTGCCCGCGCAGGCCGAGGCCGCCGAAACATACACGCCGCGGGCGGAAAGCGCGTTTAGCATAACTTCCGACCTTATGTTCTTAAACGAAACGTTTAATATATACGGAAAACCTTCCACGCTTGAATTAAATACCACATCCAAATCCTTGATATAGTCTACCAAAGTATCCCGCAGTAATCTCACATGATTTATGTCTTCAAAATTTATTTTTTCGCAAGCCTTTCCAAAGGCAACAATGGCAGGGGTATTTAACGTACCGCTTCTTAGGCCCCTCTCCTGCCCGCCCCCGTAAATTATGGGTTTTATATTCACGCCCTTTTTTACATAAAGCGCCCCCGCGCCTTTTATCCCGTGGATTTTATGGGCTGAAACGCTTAGGGCGTCTATATTCCACTTTGCGGGATATACCGGGATTTTCCCAAAGGATTGAACTGCGTCAACATGAAAAATACACCTTGGGGATTTTAGCTTTATAAGCTTTCCGATTTTGTCTATGGGAAGCATGGAGCCAATTTCGTTGTTAACATGCATAATGCTCACAAGGCTGGTTTTTTCATTCACAGCATCAATTATGGTTTTTTCATCAATATACCCTTTTTCATCGGGCTTTAGATAAATAACTTCAAAGCCTTCGCTTTCAAGTTTTTTAAAGGCGTTTAAAACCGCCTTGTGCTCAATCTGGGTGGTAACCACCCTGGAGCCCGCCTTTTTATTAGCCCCGCCTAATATGGCGGTATTTGCCCCTTCCGTTCCCCCGGAGTTAAAATATATTTCATCGGGGCTTACCATAAGCACATCGGAAATTTTCTTCCTTGCGTTTTCAACTTCCCTTTCCGCCAAAAGCCCAAGCTGATGGGTGGACGAGGGGTTTCCGAAACATTCTTCCATCATAAATAAAGCCCCTTCCACCGCTTCTTTGCATGGTTTAGTTGTGGCGCAGTTGTCAAGGTAAATCAAACCATTCATCCTCTCAAAATAAACAAATTAAACCATGTATCATTATACCAATCCAAAGGTAAATTTTCAATGCTATTGTATATAATTTGGATTTTATAAAATTTTATTATTTACAATTACCAGCAAAAACGTTACCGTAAAACAAATAATTTTCAAAAACAGTCCACAATTCGTTCATTTTTTAAACATAATTTTATGTTAAAATTAAGATAAAATTTTTGCATTGATAAAATCCCCAAGGAAAGGAAAATGTGTATGATAAAAAAGCCTATTTCCGCATTGTTCATATCTTTGGTATTTATTCTTTCAACCTTCACCTTTCTTCCCAAGGCAAACGGAGAAAACCCAAAAGTTGCGGTAGTCCTTGACGGCGAGGTTTTGGATTTTGACGTGCCCGCGCAGATTATTGACGGAAGAACCATGGTGCCCATGCGGGCAATCTTTGAAAAACTGGGCATGCTGGTTACATATGACCCCGCGACTAAAAAAATCACCGCGACGAAAAAGAAAAACACAATTATTATGGAAATCGGCAAAAACTCATTTACTAAAAACGGTGAAGAAATAGCGCTGGACACCCCGCCGCAAATTGACGGCGGAAGGACTTTGGTGCCACTGCGTGCTTTGGTGGAAAGCCTAAACTTAAAAGTGTCATGGGATGGAGCCACATATACCGCCAATTTGGAAACCGCGGATGAACACAAGGATGAATCCTGGAAGGACAATTTAGTAAACGTGGATTTAACCAATAAAACCATCAAGGGCGAAGGGGCAAAATTTACAAATGACTCCCTTTTAATCACAAAAGGCGGGGACTATGAGTTAACAGGGAATTTTTCGGGCTATGTCCATGTGAACACCAAAGACAGGGTAAAGCTAAGGCTGTCGGGGGTCAATATCAAAAACGAAAACGGGCCCGCCATCTTTTTTGAGGATACCGATAAAGGCTTTATTACCATTTCCGACGGGACACAAAACTATTTGGAAGACGGAAGCGAATACTCAATTGACGCAAAAGCGGCCCTTTTTTCCAATGACGACCTTGAAATCAAGGGAAAAGGGACTTTAAATATTAAGGCAAATTACAACCACGGCATAAAAAGCGACGACGACATAACCATTGAAAACGGTAATATAAACATTACGTCCGTAAATGACGGGATAAACGCAAACGACGGAATCCAAATCACAGGCGGGAACATTACAATCACCGCAAAAGGCGACGGTATAAGTTCGGACGGGTATTTAGAAATCTTTTGTGGTAATATTAACATCACCACAACGGGGGAAATTCAGGTAAATAACAACCAGTTCCCTGGCATTTTCGGCGGAGGGCGGCAGGGCGGCCCCATGACCCCTCCCCAGCAGTGGCAAAACCCCCAAAACCCGCAATGGCAGCCCCCCCAAGGCCAAAATCCGCCCCAGCAGGGCATGGAATTTGTGCCCCCAAACAACAGAAACCTTCCCCCAAACCAGCAAACCCCCATTCAAGAAAACCCGCAAATTCCAAATGCGCAAAACAACGCCCAAGAGGAAACCAACTCAACAAATGACGCAAGCAGCAAGGGCTTAAAAGCCCGAACCAATTTGGTGGTAAGCGGCGGCACTATCACCCTAAACACCACCGACCACGCCGTGCACAGCCAGGATTTAATCATCATATACGGCGGCGCCTTTGATATTCAAAGCCAGTACAAAAAAGGCTTTTCAGGGCATGGCAACGTGTATATAAACGGCGGGGACATTATCATAAATAAATGCACCGAAGGTATAGAAAGCAAAGCGATACTTACCATCCAAGGCGGAAATATCCGTATCCTCTCTTCCGACGACGGCTTAAACACCGGGGGCGGGGGGCAGTTTTT
>JAAYMJ010000337.1 GCA_012521455.1 Clostridiaceae bacterium | reverse complement strand
TCAATAAATATGTATTGTTCCTTCTCCAGTCATCTTTATTTTCAAAGCCGCCGCCATATTTTTTAAAGGTTTCGTCGTCGTCAAGTTTTGAGGAGTCGGATTCATAGTAAAAATAGTCGTCAAAATGGACGCCCGCTATATCGTAATTTTCCACCACTTCCATCACGCAGTTTATGATAAATTCCCGCACTTCGGGAATTCCGGGGTCAAAAACATAGCGGTTATTCGCTATCTTTACCCATTGGGGGTATTTTTTAACCAGGCTTTTTCCGCTTGTTACGGACTCCCCTGTGGTATTCATGGAAACCCTGTAGGGGTTAAACCACGCGTGAAGCTCTATTCCCCGCTTTTTGGCTTCCTCAATGAAAAAAGCCAGCACGTCATAGGAGGGTTCTTTGCCAAACTCGCCGGTTAAGTATTCCGAATACGGGAGGTATTTGGACTTATAAAAGGCGTCGCCTGCGGGCTTTACCTGGAAGAAAACCGCGTTTATGTTTAAATCCCGGCAGGTGTCCAAAATTTTTATGATTTCCTCTTTTTGGGCCTTTTCGTCAAAGCTTTTGGGAAAGTCCAGATTTAAAACCGTTGACACCCAAACTCCCCTGAATTCTTCGCGGGTATCGCCAAAAACTATTAAATTAGGGGTTAAAACCAATATGGCAATTATAAACAACAAAAGTTTTTTCATCAAAAAACCCCCAAAGTTTTTGTTTATTATACCATGTATTTATTATTAAATAAACCTTTTTAGCGCGGGTTTTATTTTAATCCTTATATATGCACAAATTGCGCAAATTATTATATCTTTTACCAAATAAATTCCGGCTAATGACCAAATGAAAGGGAGTATGTTCACGTTTTCCCTTAAATAGAGGGTTTTTATGGCTAAAGCATAGGGCACGCCGGCAAGGTAAAGGCATAAAATCCCCAAAACGCAGGATAAAAAGCAGGGAAAAAATTTTTCACTTTTCATCCTCCCGCATAGCAACCCGATTATAAAGGCGCATAGGATAAAACCAAGGATAAAGCCAAAGGTCAGTTCAAATATGTAAAAAATCCCGCCGCCTTTTGTAAAGACGGGAAGGCCCAAAAGGCCTAAAACCACATAAACCAAAACCGACATTGGGCCCCATTTGGCGCCTAAAACCAGCCCTGCCAGAATAACAAAAAAGGTTTGCAGGGTAATGGGGATAATAAAAACATTAATTTCAACAAAGGCGCCCACCGCAATTAACGCTGCAAATATGGCGCAGAGTATCATCATTTTCGCTTTCATAATCACACCCGCCTTATGGTAACTTCTCCTGAACTTAATGCCTCACGCATGCCGCCATGCTCGATAATAAGCCTTGCCTCATCGTCAATTCCAACCGCGCGGGCAAAAAATTCCTGATTTCCTTTTATAACCTTTATCTCTTTTCCCAATATGTTTTGATACTTTTTGTAATCGTCAAGGTACGTCTTTTTCCCGATATCCTCATAAAGAGTTTCAAACTCGTTTAATATTTGTGCGATAAGCTCACACCTTGATATGTTTAAGTTAAGGCTTCCCGCCACGTCTTTTAAATCCTTTGGGAAGTCCTTGGTTTTAACGTTTATCCCTATGCCCACGATTAAGTAGTTTATCCAAAAATCCTCCATGGTGAAATTTGCTTCGGACAATATGCCGCAGAATTTTTTGCCGTTTATATAAAGGTCATTTACCCATTTTATTGTAATATCCCCGTCAGTGTATTTTTTAACCGCCCGCAAAACCGCGACTGACGCAAGGGCCGTGATTTGGGACACAAATGCGGGGTCAAATTTTGGGATAAGCAAAATTGACATATAAATCCCAGAGCCTTTGGGGGAGTAAAAACCGCGGTTCAGCCTTCCCCTCCCCTTTGTCTGCTCGTCCGCCACCACCAAAAGGCCGTCGCGCTTATTTTCAAGATTTTTTAAATAGTTGTTAGTGGAGTCCACGGATTTTAGGGTTATTATGTCTTTTCCTAAAAATTTGGTTTTTAAGTGTTTTTCAATTTCCTCTTTTGAGATTACGTCAGAACTTCCGCTCAGCTTATAACCTTTGCGGGTTTGGGCTTCTATTTCATACCCTTCATCCCTAAGCGCCTTTACCGCCTTCCACACCCCGCCCCGGGTAATTCCAGACTCTTTTGCCAGCTTTTCCCCCGAAACAAATTCCCCTTTATTCTCCAACAGTATTTTTAAGATTTTTTCCTTCATCCTTTCACTCCCTTGGGATTTATTATAAACAAAAAAAAGAAATTGTCAACCAAAATTTTAATTTTGGTTGACAATTTCGTTAACCTTCATCTTTTATTAAATAGGAATAAATTATGGCGGCAAGGCTTGAAAGGATGATTAAAATAATTCCGGCCAGCGCCAAGTATTGGTTTTTCACAAAGTAGGAAATTACGCCTGACAGGGTTGCGATAAAACCGCAAATTACCATCAAATACCCGGTAAACCTGTGGGTTTTGCGCCATACATACTCGCTTTTAAGTGTCCTTATTGTCCTGACGCCCAAAAACCTGTTCTGCTTGATTTTTCCCATAAAATTTCCCATGACCATGAAAAAGGCCCCCATTGTTACTGTGATTAAGGACATTACACCTATGGGTTCTAATTTTCCCCCGCCTAAGTTTGCCACAAAAACCGGGACCCATGATATAATTAGCAAAAACAAAGAAATTATAAAAGGGAAAAATTCCGTTTCGTCATAGGTTGTGGTTTTGTTATAAAACATCCTCATTAAAATTGTGGTAACAAGGGCTACAAGGGCAACGGCGGGAACTGACCATCTTGACGCGTACCTGTCTATTTCACCTGCAATATTGATGTGGACGGGGACTTTGTCAGGAAGGTTTAAGGTTACATATATAACTGCCAAAAAATTTAAAATTGAAAGAAGGCTCATTACTTTTAATCTTTTCATATTTACCACCCCTTTTTAATAATTATTAAAATAGGCTTATTTATCTTTTAAATCCGCTATAAAGGCAAATATGTCCTCAAGGACGCTTGTGTTTATTGAATAGATAATATTTTGGCCCTTTTTTTTGTAAGTTATCAGGTTTGCGTTTTTTAGTATGTTTAAATGGTGGCTCACGGAAGGTTTAGCCATGTCAAAATTTTGCGCAATTTCTCCCGCCGTTAAATCTTTTTTCTTTAAAAGTTTTAAAATTTTGCGCCTGGTGGGGTCCGCAAGCGCGCTAAATACATCACTCATAATATCACC
>JAAYMJ010000336.1 GCA_012521455.1 Clostridiaceae bacterium | reverse complement strand
AAGTCTGTTTCAGAGTTAACTTCAATAACAACAGCAACGTCGCCTTCAACCGCTGTGTAAACAATGCCCTCTGCGGCAATCCTTCCTGCCTTTTTAGCAGCAGCCGCAAGCCCTTTTTCCCTCAATATCTCAATGGCTTTTTCCATGTCGCCATCAGCTTCGGTTAAAGCTCTTTTGCAATCCATCATGCCACAGCCCGTTCTTTCACGAAGCTCTGACACCATTTTAGCTGTAATAGCCATCTAACTTTCCTCCTATTAGATTATTCAGCCGCTTCTTCCGCTTCTTGCGCTTTTTCAGCCAGCATATCCTGAACTTCTTCTTTTTCTTCTTGTTGTGCTTTTTCTTCTTTTTCTTCAACAACGCCGAATTGTTCACCCTGGCGTCCTTCCAAAACAGCGTTTGCAATAGTGGAAGTAATTAATTTGACAGCCCTGATTGCGTCGTCATTTCCGGGAATTACATAGTCAATTTCTTCAGGGTCGCAGTTTGTGTCAACAATAGCAACCACAGGAATGTTTAGCTTTTTAGCTTCCGCGATCGCAATCCTTTCTTTTCTCGGGTCAACCACAAATAGCGCGCCGGGAAGCCTTTTCATTTCTTTAATGCCGCCAAGGTATTTTTCAAGCCTGTCTTTTTCAGCGCGGAGTTTTATAACTTCCTTTTTCGGCAATAGCTCAAAGGTGCCGTCTTCTTCCATTTTCTTTAGCTGCGCAAGCCTTTCAATTCTCTTTTTAATGGTCTTAAAGTTTGTAAGCATACCGCCAAGCCATCTAACGTCAACATAGTGCATGTTAACCCTTTGGGCTTCCTCCCTGATGGAGTCCTGAGCCTGCTTTTTGGTGCCCACAAACAAAATGTCCTGTCCGCTTGCCGCCACATCCCTTACGAACGCGTAAGCTTCTTCGGTTTTCTTAACTGTCTTTTGAAGGTCGATTATATAGATACCGTTTCTTTCAGTAAATATATATTCGGCCATTTTGGGGTTCCATCTTCTTGTTTGGTGGCCAAAGTGTACCCCTGCTTCTAAAAGCTGTTTCATTGAAATAACTGACATATTTTTTATACCTCCATTTTGTTTTTCCTCCACGTCCCTCATATGCCAAAAACTACCCAAATATTTGGGCACTTGTTTTCGCATCAGAACGTGTGTGTATTTTTTACCTGCAACATTTTACCACACTTTTTTGCGCCCTGCAAGCATTTTTAAATATTTTGTGCAATTTTTTTGATTGTCTCAAGGCTTCTGTCCGCAATTTCGGCGTACCTTTCTTTTTTATTTTTTGCCTTTATCCCCCCTTTGTCAATGATGCCGAAATTTGCGTTCATGGGCTGGAAATCCCCTTTCCCTTCTGTGGTGATATAATTTATTAGCGCCCCCATCATGGTGTTTTGAGGCAAAATGAGCATTTCTTTTCCCAAAACCAGCCTTGCGGCGTTAATCCCTGCAATTATTCCGCAGGCGGCAGACTCCATGTACCCTTCAACTCCGGTGATTTGCCCGGCAAAAAAAACATTGGGGTCGCTTTTTAAATTAAGGGTTTTTTGCAAAACTTTCGGGGAATTTATATAGGTGTTTCTGTGCATTACCCCGTACCTTAAAAAAACTGCGTTTTTTAGCGCGGGTATCATGGAAAAAACCCTTTTCTGCTCTCCCCATTTTAAATTTGTCTGAAAACCTACCATATTATACATGGTCTTTGCCACATCGTCCTGCCGAAGCTGCAGCACCGCGTAATCCTCTTTGCCCGTTTTTGGGTTTATTAGCCCCACGGGCTTTAGGGGACCGAATCTCAAGGTGTCAACGCCCCGCTTTGCCATGATTTCCACGGGCATGCAGCCCTCAAAGACTTTGGGGTTTTCTATGTTTTCCTTCAAAGGTATGGTTTCTGCGTTAATTAAGTTTTCGTAAAAAGCTAAATATTCTTCCTTTGTCAAAGGACAGTTAATATAATCCGCCGTGCCTTTCCCGTAGCGGGCGCCAAAATAGGCATTGTCCATATCTATTGAGTCCGCTTCAATTATTGGGGCAGCGGCGTCGTAGAAGTTTAAATACTCCTCCCCCGTTCTTT
>JAAYMJ010000335.1 GCA_012521455.1 Clostridiaceae bacterium | reverse complement strand
GAAGAGTACAGCGCCTATGAAATTGAAAGGGTGCTAAAGCGGGGGATTGAAGCCGCAAAGGTTAGGAATAAAAAAATCACGATTGTGGATAAGGCGAATGTGTTGGAATCTTCCCGCCTTTGGAGGGAAGTTTCGGCAAAGGTTATGAAGGATTACCCTGAAATTGAAGTAAACTATATGTATGTTGACAATGCGGCAATGCAGCTTATAAGATACCCAAAACAATTTGACGTGATTGTCACAAGCAATATGTTCGGGGATATCCTATCCGACGAGGCAAGCCAGCTTACAGGCTCAATCGGCATGCTTCCTTCCGCGTCATTAGGGGATGGGATGTGCGGCATGTATGAGCCAATTCACGGAAGCGCTCCCGATATTGCGGGAAAAGATATCGCAAACCCCATTGCGACTATTTTATCCGCGGCAATGATGTTAAGGTATTCCTTTAACCTGGCAGATGAGGCAGACGCGATTGAAAACGCGGTAAAAAAGGTGCTAAAAGACGGGGTTAGGACCGCGGATATTGCAAAGCCGGGGGAAGACAAGGTTTCAACCGCCCAAATGGGTGACGAGATTGTAAAAAGGTTATAAAAAAATAAGCCAAAATGCGAAAGGGGCATTTTGGCTTATCAAAGATAGGTATATGGTGTAGTGCCGCCTGCTGTGCAGCAGGCGGCACGTTTTTTATGTGTAAAGCGTTTTGTATACTGGCTTTTATTTTTAAAATTTGTATTTCGCGATTAAGAAATCCTTTCCATCACATCTTTTATTACGGAGTTTAAAATTTCCTTCGCGCTCTTTTCATCCGTTGAGCAAAGACCTCCGTAAATCTTAAGCTTTGGTTCTGTCCCTGACGGCCTTAAGGCAACCCAGCCGCACTCTCCAAGCTCATAATACAATACATCGCTTGCGGGAAGGTTTAGGGGGCTTTCTTCCCCTGTTTTTTTGTCAAAGCGCTTTCCGATTAAGTAATCGCGGTACGCCCTAACCTTAATTCCCGCAATTTCCTCAGGGCAGCTTTCCCTCATTTTTTTCATCATATTTGCAATCTGGGTGACCCCGATTAGGCCTTCCCTAACTATATTCACTACGCCTTCAGCGAAATAGCCGTACTTTTTATATAGGTTTTCCATTGCCTCATAAAGGGACATGTTTTGAAGGCTGTAATATGCCGCCATTTCGCAGATTAGCATTGACGCCACTACGGCGTCTTTGTCCCTGCAGTATGTGCCCGCAAGGTAGCCGTAGCTTTCCTCAAATCCGTATACAAAATTATCCGCTTTTGTTTCTTCACTTTCCTTAATCTTTTCAGCGATAAACTTAAACCCTGTTAGCACTTCCTTGACATTTACATTGTACTCTTTAGCTATTGCCCTGACCATTTCGCTGGTTACGACGGTTTTAACAATGTAAGGGTTTTGGGGAAGCAGCCCCATTTTGCTTTTTTGGGATAGGATATATTCGCACAAAAGGGCCCCCACCTGGTTTCCCGTTAAGTTTACATATTCGCCGTTATTATTTCTAACCACAATACCCACCCTGTCGCAGTCGGGGTCGGTTCCCACGATTAAATCGCAGTTTTCCTTTTTCGCAAGCTCAATTGCAAGCTTAAACCCTTCTTTTTCTTCGGGGTTTGGGGATTTAACGGTGGGGAAATTCCCGTCGGGGGTGGTTTGTTCTTCAACTAAAATGAAGTTTTTCAATCCCACTTTTTTGAAAATCTTTGTTACCGGAACCAAACCGGTGCCGTGGAAGGGGGTGTAAACCACTTTAAAGTCCTTTGCCTTTTCAAAAATACCGCGGTTTATGTGCTGTTCATAAACATTTTCAAGGTACGCGTTTTCAATTTCTTCGCCAATGTATTGCAACAAGCCTTGTTTTAGGGCTTCTTCTTCTGAAATGATTTTTACGTCTTTGAAAATATCTATATTGTTAATCCTTTGCATTACTTCCCTTGCGCCTTCGTTGGCAAGCTGTCCCCCGTCAGGCCCGTAAGCCTTGTAGCCGTTGTATTTGGGGGAATTGTGGCTTGCGGTAACAACAACGCCGGAGATGCAGTTTAGATATCTTATGGTAAAGCTCAAAAGCGGTACGGGTTTTAGGGTTTCAAACAAATACGCCTTTATCCCGTTTGCGGCAAAAACCTTGGCCGCCTCAAGAGCAAATTCCGCGGATTTTATCCTTGAGTCATAGGCAATTGCGACATGGCGGTTTGGTACATTTAAGCTGTTTATATAGTCCGCAAGTCCCTGTGTCGCCTTGCGCACGGTATAGACATTCATCCTTGCGGTGCCTGCCCCGAGTATCCCGCGAAGCCCAGCGGTTCCGAATTCCAAATCCTTAAAAAACCTTTCCTTGATTTCGTCGTCATTATCTTTTATGGCCTCAAGCTCAGCTTTTAAGTCGCTTTCCAAATCGCTTTTCGTAAGCCATAGCCGATACTTATCCAAGTAATCCATACAGACCTCCTAAACAAAACCAACGTATCGTTTATGTATTTTTTAAAAAATTGTTCTATTATTATTTACCCAAAATATTATATATTATATTTATTTTAAATGCAACCATTAAAAAAGTATGTAATTTTAATTATTTCTAGCATATTTTATGTGAGCTTGTCATAAATATTTTATGAAAAATGGAGTTTTGAATTTAATTAAAGGAGGATAAATATGCCTTTGGAATTTAAAAAGGAAAACATATTGATAAACGAAACCATAACAAAGAAAAAAAGTGAAATAGAGGTGAATGTGGATATTATCGTTCCTGACTCAAAACCTGATATCCTAAAGGTTTTGCAAATAGATGGGGACGCGGTGTTAACCAATAAAGAAGCGCAAAAAGACAGGGTCTTGGTTTCGGGGATTGCCAACTTTACCATTTTGTATTTGCCCGACGGTGAGGACCAAAGCGTAAAAAGCATTGTTTCATCCGTGAACTTTTCAAATATTATTGACGCAAACGGCATTACCCCCGACATGGTTGCAATGGCAAACTGTGATTTGATGAATATTGAGTTTTCGCTACTAAATTGCAGGAAAATGTCCATTAAAGGCATAATTTCCGTGGATGTGGCGGTATCCGCCCAAAACACATTAGAATATGTTTCGGAAATTACGGGGGATATAAAGACGGAAATCAAAAAGACACCCATTAAGGCCTACACTTTAGCTGCATACGGGGAAAATGAAATCCAAATCGTGGACAAATTGGATGTTCCCCAAGGAAAACCCGATATTTACGAAGTTTTAAAAATTGACGCAAGTATTAGGGAAAATGATTTTAAAATAATTTCAAACAAAATTATCGCAAAAGGCAACCTCTGCGTTACCACCCTTTATTCGGGGGAAGGGCAGCTGAACTTCATGGAACATGAAATCCCCTTTACCGAAATTTTGGATTTGGCGGGAATTAGCGAAAACATGATTAGCGATATAAAATACAACCTTCAAAAGATTGACTATGAGCTTTTGGAAAACTCCGATGGGGAAAATAGGGTTTTGGGGATCAGCGCGGATATCAGCGTGATTTGCCAGGCATATGAAGAAGTGGCGGTTGATGCGGTAACTGACGCGTACTGCCCGGGGTATAAGTTGGATGTTACCAAAAACAATATGAGGATAAACAGCATTATAGCCTCTAAGCAGGACCAGATTTTAATTAAGGAAATCGTGTCGTTGCCTGAAAGCACCAGCAGGATTTCACAGATTTATAACGTGGTGGCAAAGCCCTTCGTTGAAAACTGCGTATTTGACGGCAGCCGCATGAAATTTGAAGGTTATGTTGATACATATATCCTTTACCTGACCGACGACCCCGACACCCCCATATATTCGGCAAAAGAAGAAGTGGATTTTGTTCACTACATTGACATAAACGACACGGGAAGCGATATAGTATGTGAGGCGGACCCCAGGATTAACCATTTAAGCTACACCCTAAACCAGGCGGGGGAAGTGGAACTCAGGATTAATTTGGATATCTCCGCCAAAGCCATTAAAGAGAAT
>JAAYMJ010000025.1 GCA_012521455.1 Clostridiaceae bacterium | reverse complement strand
GGAGCCGAATACGCCCACGGGTTTGCCTTTGTTTATAATTGCGTCGGTTACGGAAATTGCGTCCCATATGGGTTTTAGGGCGTCGCGGTTTATGGTGGGTGAGCCTAACATAAAGGCGTCGGCTTCTTCTATAATTGGTTTTACGTCAACAGGGTTGTCCACCAGATTATATAGCTTTGCGTCAAAGCCCGCCTTAATTAGCTCATCATAGGCCGCTTCAGCAAGCATTTCGGTGCAGCGGTACGCGGAAACATATATGATTGCAACTTTTTTGGGGTTGTTTTTATGAAGTATGGTTTCGCTCCACTGCCTGTAAAGGTCCATATTCTGCTGTATTCTTTCCACTAAAACGGGCCCGTGGCTTGGGGCAACCATGTCAATTTTTAAGTCGCGGATTTTATCAAGCCCGTCTAGCACCGCCTGCTTAAAGGGGCCGAAAATGCAGTCATAGTAATATTTAAAGGAATAGTCGTAGTTTTCTTTGTAGAGCATGTATTTGTCTATCATTCTCGGCTCGCAGTAGTGGGCGCCTAGAAAATCGCAGGGGAAGAGGATTTGGTCTTCTTCGATATAAGTAAACATGGAGTCGGGCCAGTGCAAAAGGGGCGCGATTATGAATTTTAATACCTTTCCCCCTAAATCTATTGTAAGGTCATCCTTTGCGATTACCGGGTCAATATCTGTGTTGGTGATTGCCTTTAGGCATTTTGCACCCGCAAAGGACGCCACTATTTTTATATCAGGGCACACATCCAAAAGTTTTCTTAAGCTTCCCGAATGGTCAGGTTCGGTGTGGTTTAAGATAACATAGTCAATTTTTTTAGGGTCGGTTACCTGGGAGATGTTTTCCAAATATTCATCAAAGAATTTTTCATGGACGGTTTCAATTAGCGCCGTTTTTTCTTTCCCGCATACCAAATAGGCGTTGTATGAAGTGCCGTATTTAGTTTCCATGATTATGTCAAACACCCTTAAGTTTGGGTTTAGTACGCCGACAGAGTAGATACCGTCTTTTAGTTTTATGATGCCCATATTATATCACCTTCCTGTGTTTATAAATATAATACACCAACCTTACGGTTGGCGTATCATGGGTTTATATAGCTTCAAAGGAGTCTTTTCCCGCGCCGCAAAGGGGGCATACCCAGTCATCCGGAAGATCCTCAAATTTTGTGCCCGGAGCGATGCCGCCAGCTTCATCCCCTTCTTCAGGGTTATAAACGTATCCGCATACTGTGCATTCGTACTTCATAATAAATCCTCCTAAATATAAAAAGATATATTTTATTGAATATCTTAGTAGTAATCTATCACATATGAAATTTTATGTCAATAAAATTTAATAAAATTAAATTTTTAACATAGCTTTACTTATTTTGCTAAATATTTAAGTTTCTATTCACCAAAAATTATGTTGTTTTGTGTTTTGGGTAAGTATATAATATATCATAGGTCAAAAAACAAAAAAGGGGATTTTTATGCTCATTGGAATTATCGGCGCGATGGATATTGAAGTTTGCGCAATTAAAGAAAAACTTGAAAATTTAAGGGTTTTTGAAATTTCAAACATAAAATTTTACATAGGAAAAATCTACGGCAAAGATGTTGTGGTGGCGAAGTCGGGGATTGGGAAAGTCAATGCTGCCATGTGCACCGAGGCCATGATTTTAAAATTTAACCCCGATGTTATTGTAAATACTGGAATTGCGGGGGCGATTAAGGAAGGGATAAATATTTGTGATATTGTGGTGGCGGAAAGCGTGGTCCAGCATGACTTTGACACCACCGCCATTGGAGATGAGGAGGGCTTTATATACGGGCCAGATATGGTGTACATACCCACTTCTGAAAATGTGCGGGAAGCAATTTTAAAAGGGGCAAGGGAAATTTCTGGAATTAACGTACATACCGGCGTGATTGCAACGGGGGATTTGTTTTTTAGAAGTATTGAGCACACAAGGCATGTCAGGGATCATTTTGGCGCCCTTGTCATGGAAATGGAAGGGGGAAGCATTGGCCAGGTGTGCTACTTAAACGGCGTGGATTTTTGCGTGGTTAGGGCGGTTTCTGACCACAATTCGGGGGATGAATATAATGTTTATAAGGAAAAAGCCAGCGGTATTTCTGTTTTGGCAACCTTAAACTTTATAAAACACATGTGAGGTGAGATAATGGAAAAAATTGCAAGTTTTTTGGTGGACCATAGAAAAATCAGGGAAGGGGTATATATATCAAGGATTGACGGGGATATTACCACCTATGATTTGAGGACAAGAAAGCCAAATACCCCTGATTTAATGGACAATGCCACCATGCATTCCGTGGAGCATATGTTTGCCACATTAATAAGAAACAGCCGCATTAAAGAAAAAGTGATTTACTTTGGCCCCATGGGGTGCCAGACGGGGTTTTACCTTTTAATTAGAAACGCGGATAATCAAGAGGTTTTGGACGTTATAAAAGAAGTTTTGCAAAATATAATTGACTATGATGGGCAAATGCCCGGAAAAAGCGAGATTGAATGCGGCAATTACAGGAATTTGTCGGTGGAACTAGCCAAAATTGAGGCAAAGAGGTTTTTGGAAAAGATTAAGGATAACACCGTTGAAAATTTAAAGTATTATTAAAAAACACACGCGCTGCGTGTGTTTTTTATTTGATATATCATGGGGCGGTTTTATGCTTTTTTGGTGGTGGAATGTATAACGCGGTATATATAAATATGATATTGGGTTTAATCACTTAACACTTCCAGGTTATTTATGGCGGGGTTATCTATGAGGTTTCCCTTATAGTCAAAGCGGGAGCCGTGGCAGGGGCAGTCCCAGCTTAATTCGTCCTGGTTCCATGAAAGCTGGCAGCCCAAATGGGGGCATGTGGTATCGACTAAATAGATTTTGCCGTCCTCATCCCTGTACGCCCCCACCTTTTTCCCTTCATAGGTTAAAACCATGCCCCGCCCTTTGGGTACAATCCCCAAATCCTCATTTTTTGGCAAAGTTATGTTTTTGCCATAGCCTTTTGCAGATTCTAAAGCGTCCTCAAACAGCGACTTTATGGAAGCGGTGATTTTAAACCTTTGGGGGGAGTAAACTTCCTTACAGGGGTTGTCAATCCCCG
>JAAYMJ010000334.1 GCA_012521455.1 Clostridiaceae bacterium | reverse complement strand
TAGGCAGATCTGGCCGCTGCCTTCCTCGCCCGCTATAACATAGGTGTCAAGGCGCTCGCCGTTGTTGTTGTTTACAATCTGCACTTTTTGGTGTTCCAAAATCCCTGCCGCGTCCATAAGCGCTTTGTCGATTGTAACGCTTCCTATATAGTTTAAATTGGCGTCGGTAACCGTTGCCCTGTGAATTTTTCCAACTAGCATTTCTATTAGCATAACATTCCCCCTAAAAGTGAATTATAATGTTGTCAATAAGCCTTGTGCTGCCAAAATACGCCGCCACGGCAATAAGGGTGTTGTCCTTAATTGCCGCGTTGTCCTCCAATGTGTCCGCGTCAACTATTTCCACATAGTCGATTTTGGCAAGTTTTGACGCGCCAATGATTTTTTTCATTTTTTCTTTTATTTTTGCGCTGTCCCTTTCCCCCCCGTCAATCATGCGTTTTGCCTCAAAAAGGGATTTTGAAAGGCACAAGGCTTCTTTGCGTTCCTCCTGGCTTAAATACACGTTTCTTGATGACAGCGCCAGATTATCATAATCCCGCACAATCGGGCAGGGCACAATTTCCAATTCCAAATCCAAATCCTTTACCATTCTTTTAATTACCGCCAGCTGCTGGGCGTCCTTTTGCCCGAAATATGCCCGGTTTGGCCTTACTATGTTAAAAAGCTTCAAGCAGACAGTGGTAACCCCTTCAAAATGGGTGGGGCGGCTTTTGCCGCAGAGTTTTTTGGTAATGTCTTTTACATAGCAGTAGGTCAAATAGCCTTCAGGATACATTTCGGAAACCTCAGGGTTAAAGATGTAATCCGCCCCTGCGCTCTCTGCAAGTTTTGCGTCCCTTTCCAAATCCCTGGGGTATTTTTCAAAATCCTCATTTGGCCCAAACTGGGTTGGGTTTACGAAAATGCTTACAACGGTTATATCGTTTTCCTGCGCGCTTTTGCGGATTAGGGAAAGGTGCCCTTCGTGAAGATACCCCATAGTGGGCACAAAACCGATGGTTTTGTTTTCTTTTCTGTGTTTATTTAATTCTTCCCTGAGTTCTCTTTTGGTTTTTATTATTTTCATTTTCTTCATCCTCTCTGGTTAAAAGGAGTGCTCATCCGTCGGGAATTTTTCCGATTTTACATCAGAAACGTAATTTTTTATGGCTTCCTGCATTATATTTGCGACTTCCGCGTACTGCTTTACAAATTTAGCGGTCTTTTTGTGGTAAAGCCCCAGCATATCATGAAGCACCAAAACCTGGCCGTCGCAGTGCACTCCCGCTCCTATTCCTATGGTGGGGATTTTTAATTCCCTTGTGATTTTTTCCCCCAATTCCTTTTTCACACATTCGATTACTATCGCAAAGCAGCCCGCGTCCTGCAACGCTTTGGCGTCTTCAATCATTCTGTTTTGGGCTTCTTCGTCCTTGCCTTGGACAAAGTATCCCCCGATTTTGTTCACTGACTGGGGTAAAAGACCGATATGGCCCATAACGGGGATACCGGCTTTTATTATTGCTTTTATATCGTCAATGATTTCCCTTCCGCCTTCAAGCTTTACCGCGTTTGCCCCGCCTTCCTGCACCAGCCTTCCCGCGTTTTTGACGCTTTCATAAATTCCCTGGTGATATGATAAAAAGGGCATATCCGCAACCACGAGGGCGTTTTTTACAGCCCTGGTTACGGCTTTTGTGTGGTGAACCATATCATCCATGGTAACATAGGTTGTATTGTCATATCCTAATACAACATTTCCTAAAGAGTCGCCCACCAATATAACGTCAGCGCCTGCTTCATCCACAAGCAGCGCGGTAGGATAATCATAAGCGGTGAGCATGGCAATTTTTTTGCCTTCTTCTTTTAGCTTTAATAAGGTTTGGGTTGTTGTTTTCATATAATCATTCCTTTCACTATATAAAATAGTGCTAAATCATTTTAAAATCAATCTTATTTTTTCCCTAACATCGCCGCTTAAATTAGCAAATTTTAATGTAATATTACCAAGGGTTTTGTATAAAGCCTTGGTTTCTTCATCTTGTATGGCTTCAAGGTGCATTTTTATGGTGTTTATGTCGCCTCTTGCAATTGGGCCGGTTAAGGCTTCCCTTCCTTTTTCAATGGTGTTTGAAACCGCAACGTTTATAAGGGAAGAAAAATATTTTTGGGCCTCATGCTGGGAAAAGCCGCACTCTTTTAACATTTCAAAGGAAGTTTCCAAAAGGGAAAAGACATAGTTTGACGCCATAACGGCGGCCGCGTGGTAGAGGGGCTTTTTGGATTTGTCCAGTATAACGTATTTTATGCTGTGTTTGTCTAAGATTTTGCAAAATTCCAAAATATCTTCCCCTTCAAGGGCAAAAGTTATGTCCTGTGGGGCTTGGGTTTTTGTGCCAAAAGAGTAAGGGGGGTGGAGGGAATAGGTTTTAGCCCCCGCAGCCTTACAGGATGAAAGGACGCATGATGTGTGGGCCCCGCTTAAGTGCAGCACGTGTTTTTGGGATAAATCAAATTTCCCCAG
>JAAYMJ010000333.1 GCA_012521455.1 Clostridiaceae bacterium | reverse complement strand
TGACGTTGATGAAAAACTAGAGGGCGAGTTTAATTTCGGACACTTAAAACGGCTTTTAAAATATTTAAAACCCCATGTCAAAACCGTGATTTTGACTTTGTTTGCCATCCTTTCCTCATCAGCCCTAAACCTTTTAAGCCCCATGATTACCTCATACGCCATCGACTACAAAATCCCCCAAAAGGATTTGGCGGGCATTATCTTTTTAGGGCTTGGGCTTTTTCTAATCTACCTTTATAACGCCTTCACCGTAAGGTACAGGATTACAAGCATGTCAAAAATGGGGCAAAGCGTCGTTGAAAGGTTGAGGGAGGATTTATTCGTGCACCTTCAAACCCTGCCTTTCAGCTACTACGACTCCCGCCCGCATGGAAAAATTTTAGTGAGGGTAATAAACTATGTAAACGCCCTAAGCGATTTATTGTCAAACGGTATTATAAACTTAATAAGCGATATTTTTAACGTGGCGGTAATCTTTGCCTTTATGCTCTACATAGATTTAAGGCTCACAGGCATAGTGGTGGTAGGCGGCGTGATTTTCACTATTGCTGTTTTTTCCCTAAAGGACAAACAGCGCAGGGCATGGCAGCTTCACAGCGCCAAGCAGTCAAACCTAAACGCCTATATCCACGAAAGCATAACTGGCATAAAAGTTACCCAGTCCTTTACAAGGGAATGGGAAAACCAAAAGATTTTTGAAAAGCAAAGCCAGCTTGTGAAAGACTCCTTTATGAAGGGAAAAATCATTGACATATGCATTTGGCCCTTGATTGAAACAGTGTCCACCTTAACCACCGCGGTTGTGTTCCTGGTGGGCGCCCATTGGATTTTCACAGGCTCAATTACAGTGGGTAAGGTTATCGCTTTTACGGGGTATGTTTCAATGTTTTGGAACCCCATTATGAACATATCAAACTTTTATAACTCCATAAATAACGCCATGGCGTATTTAGAACGGATATATGAAACCATGGACATCCAGCCCACCGTCCGCGATGTGGAAGGGGCCGTTGAAATGCCCCCCATTAAAGGGGATGTGGAATTTTCCCATGTGTATTTTTCCTATGACGAGGGTAAACCTGTTTTGGAGGATGTATCCTTTAAGGTAAAAAGCGGCGAAACCGTGGCGTTAGTGGGTCCGACGGGCGCGGGCAAAACCACGATTATAAATATAATAAGCCGCTTTTATGATATAGACAGAGGAAAAGTCCTAATCGACGGGCAGGATATTAAATATGTCACATTAAACAGCTTAAGAAAACAAATGGGGGTAATGTTGCAAGACACCTTCATTTTCTCAGGCACCATCATGGATAATATCCGCTACGGAAAACTTGACGCGACCGACGAAGAAGTAATTGAGGCGGCAAAAGCGGTTTGCGCCCACGACTTTATCATGACTTTGGAAAACGGCTACTATACACAGGTAAACGAGCGCGGGTCCCGCCTTTCCGCGGGCCAGCGGCAGCTTATATCCTTCGCGAGGGCCCTTCTTGCCGACCCAAAGATTTTAATCTTGGACGAGGCCACCTCCTCCATTGACACCCAGACGGAAATCGCGCTGCAAAAAGGTTTAAACCGACTTTTGCAGGGAAGGACAACTTTTGTTATAGCCCACAGGTTGTCCACCATAAAAAACGCCGACAAAATCATGTTTGTGGACAACAAAAACATTCAGGAAGCGGGAAACCACGAGGAATTAATGGCAAAGCGGGGCCATTATTACAAGCTGTATACCGCCCAGTACAACCTTTCAGCCGTATAATAACCAAGCCAAAATCTTGCGATTTTGGCTTTTTTTATATACAAATTCCCATATTAATGGTATAATTATATCCAAAACCATATAACGGTTTATATAAATGCCCGTGAAATGATTTTTAAGCGCCAATTTTATATATTGCATGAGCAATTGTTTTATCTTATGGATATTGCATAAAAAAATGCGCAAGCTAAATGGGGTGGTCTTATGGATAAAAAAGCCCTAATGGAAAAAGCCCGCTACGCCGCAAAATTTTCCTACTCCCCCTACTCCAACGTAAAAGTGGGGGCGGCGGTTTTGTGCAAAAACCAAAAAATTTACACGGGGACAAACATTGAAAACGCCTCTTTCGGGGCAACAGTTTGCGCGGAACGGGTGGCTTTGTTTAAAGCCGTATCCGAAGGCGAAAAAGATTTTTTGGAAATCGCGGTTACCCATATCCCCTGCGGCATATGCAGGCAGGTTTTATCCGAATTTGCCCCAAATTTAATTGTCCACGTAAAAAACGGGGATGATATAATTACTTATAAATTAAGCGACTTACTGCCAAACGCGTTTTCAAATAAAAATTTTTAAAACTTGAAAGGAATGATTGAATGCCAAAATCCGGATTCGTGGCAATCGTAGGGCGGCCAAACGTGGGTAAATCCACCCTGCTTAATGCCCTTTTAGGCGAAAAAATCGCCATAATCTCACACAAGCCCCAAACAACAAGGAAAAAGGCCTTGGCTATAAAAACCACAAAAAACGCGCAAGTGGTATTCGTGGACACCCCCGGGGTTCACAGGCCAAGGACAAAGCTTGGGGAATACATGAACAAAGTGGTTTCCGAAACAATCACCGACGTTGACGCGGCAATTTTAATCGTTGACGCCACAAAAGAGATAAACGAAAATGAGGAAAAAATCATTTCAGAACTTTCTTCTAAAAAAATCCCCACAATTTTAGCCATAAATAAAATTGACCTTATTAAAAAGGAAATGCTTTTACCCTTGATTGACAAATACCAAAAACTAATGGATTTTGTAGCCATTATCCCCATTTCCGCAAAATTAAACGACAACGTGGGCGCACTTTGGGAAGAAACGCTCAAACTCATGCCCGAGGGGCCTTTTTACTACCCCGAAGACCAGCTGACGGACGCGAATATCAGGGAAATTTGCGCCGAAATCGTGCGGGAAAAAACGCTAAGGCTTCTTGAGGACGAAGTACCCCACGGGATAATGGTGGAAATTGAAGAAATGAAAGAGGGGGACAGGTTAGTAAGGATTTTTGCGAATATATATTGCGAAAAGGCCTCCCATAAGGCTATAATAATAGGTAAAAATGGTGAAATGCTTAAAAAAATCGGGACATACGCAAGGGAAGACATGGAAAAATTCCTGGAGAAAAAAGTTTACTTAGAGCTTTGGGTAAAAGTTAAGGACGACTGGAGAAACAAAAGCAATTTGTTAAAATCTTTTGGTTTTGAAGGTTAATTTTGACTTAATAAATTTATTTCATCCTTCCTATACTAAATTTAGTATAACAAAGGAGGATGAGTCATGAAGAATTTGTTGTGGAAAATGTTTGAGGAAACCGGCGATATTAAGATATACCTAAAATACGCAAAATACGGCAAGAAGGGTGCGAATAGTGAACAATTTGATAAAGACAAAGGGGATAGTGATAAAATCCGTCAATGTGGGCGATTATGATAAAATCATCACCATATTAAGCCCGCAGTACGGCAAAATGGATATTCTGGCAAAGGGGGTAAGAAGCTTAAAAAACAAAAACTCCCCCGCCACCTCACTTTTCTCCTTTGGCAATTACATCATAAAAAATAAAGGTCAAATGTATTTGCTGTCTTCATGCGAGGTTACGGAAAGTTTTTACGCGCTTTCGGAAGATATCTTCACACTTTCTTATGCCTCGTATTTTGTTGCGCTGATAAAATCCGCAACCGTGCATGAAAAAGAGGAACACGACCTTTTTAACCTGCTTCTTTATTCCCTGCACGCCTTAAAAGCGCACCCTGAAAACCGCAAAACCATAAAATTCGTGTTTGAAATAAGGCTTATTTATCATTTAGGCGAGCTTCCCGATTTTAACACATGCTCAAAATGCGGCAAAGGCGGGATTTTATATTTGTCAAAAGATGGGAATAATGTCTATTGTAACACCTGCAAGGATACATATTCCATATATTTGTCAAGGCCGGTGCTTTACGCCATAAAACTTTCCCTTTGTGACATAAAGCGGGCGTTTTCTTTTGCGGTTGAGGACACGATATACGAAAATTTAAAGGTGATTTCAGAAAATTATATTAAAAATTGCATAGGTTGGCCCCAAAAAAGCCTTGATTTTATATATGAAATTGAGAAAATAAACAAATAATAAAAAAATACTAGAATTTTATTCACCAATAGTATATAATTACCTAGATAAACTATAAAAAAATAAATTTAAAATATTTTGGAGGTAAGAAGCAAATGAGCAAAAAGTATGTTTATCTTTTTTCCGAAGGCGATGCCAGCATGCGCAACCTTCTAGGGGGAAAGGGCGCAAACCTTGCTGAAATGACAAGGCTTGGATTTCCTGTTCCAGAAGGCTTCACGGTTTCAACCGAAGCATGCACACGCTACTATGAAGACGGCCGTAAAATTGGCGACGATATTTTAGAGCAAATCAAAGAAGCCCTTGCTAAAACCGAAAGCATTGTGGGCAAAAAATTTGGCGACCCCAAAAACCCGTTGCTTTTATCAGTGCGTTCAGGCGCCAGGGCGTCAATGCCTGGTATGATGGACACCATCTTAAACTTGGGCTTAAACGACGAAGTAGTAGTAGGCCTTGCTGAACTTACAGGCAACGAAAGGTTTGCTTATGACAGCTACCGAAGGTTCATTCAAATGTTCTCCGACGTTGTAATGGGCGTTCCCAAGAGCACATTTGAAACTATTATAGATGAATTAAAAGAAGAAAAAGGCGTAAAACTTGACACCGAGCTTGACGCCGGAGACATGAAGGAATTAGTAAAGAGATTTAAAGCATACTTTAAAGAACAAAAGGGCTTTGATTTCCCGCAAGACCCCCAGGAACAATTAATGGAAGCTGTAAAAGCAGTATTCCGCTCATGGGAAAACCCAAGGGCTATCGCATACCGCAGGATGAACGACATCCCATCCAGCTGGGGTACCGCGGTAAACGTTCAACGAATGGTATTCGGTAACATGGGCAACACATCAGGTACAGGGGTTGCGTTCACAAGAAACCCATCCACAGGTGAAAAGAAACTATACGGTGAATACCTAATCAACGCGCAAGGTGAAGACGTTGTTGCAGGTATCAGGACACCGCAGCCCATCGCCCAGCTTGAACAGGACATGCCCGAAGTTTACGCGCAATTTGTTGAAATTGCGGATAAACTTGAAAAGCACTACAAAGACATGCAGGACATGGAATACACCATTGAAAACGGTAAACTATACATGCTACAAACAAGAAACGGTAAGAGAACTGCCGCTGCGGCTTTAAAGATTGCCGTTGACCTTGTTGAAGAAGGCATGAACACCGTTGAAGAAGCAATCCTAAAAGTTGACCCCAAACAATTGGATTCACTACTACACCCAACCTTTAAGCCAGAAGCGCTAAAGGCTGCGACACCAATCGCTAAAGGCCTTCCGGCAAGCCCGGGCGCTGCTTGCGGTAAAATTTACTTCACCGCTGAAGACGCTGTGGCAGCTGCCGCAAAAGGCGAAAAAGTCGTACTAGTAAGGCTTGAAACATCCCCTGAAGATATCGAAGGCATGAACGCGGCTGAAGGTATACTAACCGCCCGCGGCGGTATGACATCCCACGCTGCCGTTGTTGCACGCGGTATGGGTAAATGCTGCGTTGCAGGTTGCGACGAAATCAAAGTAAATGAAGAAGAAAAACAATTCACCGTAAACGGCGTAACATATAAAGAAGGCGACTACATTTCAATTGACGGTAACACAGGTAATGTTTACGCGGGAATTATTGAAACCCAGGAAGCGTCTTTAACAGGCTACTTTGAAAAATTCATGAAGTGGGCGGACGAGCTTAGGGTTCTAAAGGTTAGGACCAACGCCGACACCCCAAGGGACGCTCAACAAGCGGTTAAATTCGGCGCTGAAGGTATTGGCCTTTGCCGAACAGAGCACATGTTCTTTGCTGAAGACAGAATCCCTGCGGTTAGGGAAATGATTGTTGCTAAAACCACCGAACAAAGGGAAAAGGCTTTAGCAAAACTATTGCCAATGCAAAGAGGCGACTTTGAAGAACTATTCAGGGCTATGAAGGGCTATCCTGTAACCATCAGGTTCCTTGACCCGCCACTACATGAATTCTTGCCCACAGATGACGAGGACATCAAAGCGCTAGCAAAAGAAATGGGCATTACCTTTGAAGAATTAAAACAGACAGTTGCCGACCTGCATGAATTCAACCCGATGTTAGGCCACCGCGGCTGCCGTCTTGCGGTAACATATCCTGAAATCGCTGCAATGCAGACAAGGGCGGTTATCGAAGCGGCAATCAACGTGAACAAGGAAGGCCTAAATGTAGTTCCTGAAATCATGATCCCGCTAGTTGGCGACGTTAAGGAATTAAAATATGTAAAGGACGTTGTAGTAAAGACCGCTGAAGAAGTAATGAAAGAACACGGCGTGACATTGGAATACAAAGTAGGTACCATGATTGAAGTTCCGCGCGCGGCAGTTACAGCTGACGAAATCGCAAAAGAAGCTGAATTCTTCTCCTTCGGTACCAACGACTTAACACAGATGACCTTCGGCTTCTCCAGGGACGACGCGGGCAAGTTCTTGGAAGACTACTACAACAAAAAGATATTTGAATCCGACCCGTTTGCAAAACTTGACCAAAACGGCGTAGGAAAACTTGTTAAGATGGCGTCAGAACTAGGCAGGAAAACCCGCCCTGACTTAAAACTCGGTATCTGCGGCGAACACGGCGGCGACCCGTCAACCGTGGAATTCTGCCACAACATCGGGCTTGATTATGTATCCTGCTCACCGTACAGGGTACCCATTGCGCGCCTTGCTGCAGCTCAAGCGGCAGTATTAGCTAAAACAGGCGCAACAAATTTAGGACAAAAATAATTGATTTTAAATAACAAAATGGCATTACCATAAGGTAATGCCATTTTGCTTTGATATTTTTTAATTTTGTTGTCTTGTATTAAAAATAAATTTGATTTAATATTGAGAAGGGATTATTTTAAATTCACAAAGGAGGATATTTATGGACACCCTAAAAGCCATATTCTCAAGAAAATCCGTAAGAAGCTATAACGGTGAAATTAGCGAAGGTGAGCTTAAAACCATACTAAAAGCCGCCTATGCCGCGCCCATAGGAAGGGCATTATATGAAAACGTGCATATGACGGTGATTTCAAACAAAGAACTGCTATCTCAAATTGACAAATCCTGCGCCGAGCTTTTCCAAAACCCTCAAATGCACCCCTTATATAACGCCCCCTTGTTTGTTTTGGTTTCAGCAAAATTAAACGGGAATGCCGATAACGTGGGCTACTCAAACTGCGCAATTGTTGTCCAAAACATGGCGCTTGCCGCGGTGGAATTGGGAATAGGTGCATGCCACATCTGGGGCGCCGTGAGGGCAATTTTACAAAACAAAGAACTATTAGCTAAACTAAACCTCCCCGAAGGCTTCACCCCCTGCTGCGGCATAATACTGGGTAAAACCAATGAAACCTACACAGAAAGACAAATCCCTGAGGGCAGGATAAAGACGGATTTTATAAGATAAAAAAACTCCATGCAATTTTTATTTTTTAAAAATTTTTTTGCATTGGCAGGTATAAAAATTGTGGTTTAAAAGTGTTTTAAAAAGCTAAAATAACGGGATTGAACCCCGCCAAAAAAATGTGCCGCATTGCGGCACATTTTTATATGTATTCTTCCATCACTATGTCATGGGCTTTTTCCGCCAAATTCATATAGTGTTTATACAAAAACCCGAAAGCGTTTTTATAATTCTTCCTCCAGGGCTTTTTCTTCCCGCAAAAATGCAGTATCGCGGTGTTTTTCATAACCCAGAAGGAGTCATATTTCCCCGCGCTTTTTAGTTTATACTTTGAATAATTCCTCACGTCATAATTCCAAATCACTTCTTCCAAAGGCAGGGTGTATTTGCCATAAAGCACATTAAAAACGTCCTGGTCGGGCAAAAACAAATTTTTCTCATATTCATTTACGCACCTGAAAATATCCTCCGCCCTTGTGATTTTCCTTGCCCTGTTTAAATCAATTAGCAAAACCCCTGTATTATAATACTCATGGTCAATATTAAGCCTTGCGAAATTTATCCCCGTAGTAATTTCCGTAAGCCCCGCGTGGCTTGCCGCCGCAAACACGCAGCCGCCCAAATCCGTCTCCCAAAGTTTTTTTACGGGGTTTATTATTAATATGTCAGGGTCAAGATACAGTATCCTTTCCACATCTTTTGGCAAAATCAAAGGCGCAAAGAGCCTATAATACATTTCTTTGGGATAGCGCTTGTTGGTCGGGGCATTGTCAAAAAGCCTTGAATCAACCATAATGGGGACAAACCTTGCGCCGTAGCGGGCGCAATAAAGTTCCAGCTCATTTAATTTCTCCCCTGAAATCTCGCTGTGAAGAAGGTATACGCAAACCTTCCTTTCATCAGGGTTATTTAAAAAGAAAGAATGAAGCATTATTTTAAAAGGATAAATATAATTTTCGTTTATGGTGACCAATAAATTCATAGGCTCCTCCTAAAATGTTTTACTTTATGTAAAAAGCGTTTCGCCCCATGAAAAACACCCAAAACGCCGCCCTGTTTGCGGCAAAAACGCCTTTTATCGTAAAACTCAAATAGATTATAAGCCCGCAAAATTACTTTGTCAATCATATAAGCTGTCCCTCGTCATTATTGATTAAAAATCCCCCCTAAATTTATAACAAATAACCATATACTTTATACTTATTAATCATGTATAATTTTTAGGTATAAAAAAAAAGGGTGATTTTTTTGAAAAAAACACTATTGGTTCTACTTACGCTTCTTTTATTTATTTCAGGCTGCGGTCAGAAAGAGGCAAAACAAAAATACGAACTGACCCCTGAGGGTATAATCTCCCCTAAGGTGGCTGAAGAAATAATAAAAGACACGTCAGATACCGTGCTTTTGGCCTTAAAAAACAAGGACGCAAAGACTTTGAGCAAATACACCCACCCTATAAAAGGCGTGCGCTTTACTCCCTACACCTATGTGTCGCTGGAAAACGACATAATTTTTCACGAGGAAAACATGCTAAACTTTTTTACCGACCAAAACACCTATGTGTGGGGGGCCTACGACGGGTCAGGGTTTGATATATCCCTTACCCCCAGCGAATACTTTGAAAAGTTTATTTACTCAAAGGATTTTATATCCCCCGACAAGGTAGGGTATAACGAAGTTTTGACCCAGTCAAACGCGCTGGAAAACCAATTCAGCGTCTACGAGCTTCCCATTGTGGTGGAATATTGCCATAATGGGACCGCTGAAAATGCTTCCCTTGACTGGGCCAGCTTAAGGCTTGTTTTTGAAGAATATGAAAACAAATGGTATTTAACAGGAATAATACACTGCCAATGGACAATATAAAAAACGGAGGAAAAAATGGGAATAGAAAGAGTCAGACAGTATTTTAAGCAATTCGGAATGGAAGACAAAATTTTGGAATTCCCGGTTTCATCCGCAACGGTGGAACTGGCGGCAAAAGCATTGGGTTGCGATGAAGCCCATATCGCCAAAACCCTTGCCTTTATGGTAAATGGCAAAGCCGTGCTTGTTGTCTGCGCGGGGGACGCAAAAATAAACAATTCCAAATTCAAACAAGTGTTTAACACCAAAGCCAAAATGCTAAAACCCGGTGAGCTTATAGACCTTGTGGGTCACAGTGTCGGCGGGGTCTGCCCCTTCGGGGTAAATGAGGGCGTTTTAGTGTACCTTGATAAATCCTTAAAAAGGTTTACCCATGTGTATCCCGCCTGCGGCAGCAGCAACAGCGCCATAAAGCTTACATTGCCCGAGATTGAAAAATACTCAAACTATATCTCATACGTTGACGTAACCACAATACCTGAATAAAAGAAGGCAAAACCTTTTTTGCAACTCAAACAAAAGCCCACGATTTAGGGCTTTTGTTTTATTTTGCTTGCGCGGCGCAAGCGCAGCCCTTGCAAGGTATGGCTTCCGGGGCACATATAAACCACGGGATTTAAAGCTATGCCCCTGGTTACCCCATAATTTTAAAAATGAGGTTTTTTAATATATGGAAATAAGCCTTCTTTTTTATTGTATAAAAATAAGTGCCGCAAAGGGTTTGCCCCATGCGGCACTTTTTATTTGATATTACGGCACGTAGATAAAGAAAATATCTGCTTCCCTGACTTTTTCACTTCCACCAAAACAAATGCGCCTAATTTATCCGTATCAAAGGTTACATAGCTTGAGTCCTTATTTCTTGGCACCACTTCTTCATATTCCCCGTCTTCCTCCCTTAACACCAAAACCTTTGAGGGGTCCTGCATTTTGTTAAGAGGAAGCCTTACCGTCAACGGGCCTAAAGGTTCCACAACCGTGTTTTGGGGGCTTACTAAATTTATGTTGAATTTTTCAACGGTTTTCCCTTCAACATTTTTAAATGTAATATCCCCTGCAAAATCCTGCCTGCTTGCCGACACATCCACCGACAAGGGGACCAGGTAATTATCCCCCAAAACCTGTATCCCGTTTACGGATTTTGAGAAATTCCCGCGGTTTTTATACGCCAAATCCTTTATGACAACTTCGCAAAACGGCCCTACATGCTGGTTAGTCCTAACCATATCAGGATTTTTTGACGTCACCTGCGTGCGGTCAGTGGCGTAGTCCACCATATAAATGGGCATTTTTTCAAGCCAGCTGTAAAAGCTTTCGTGCTCATAAACCCCTTTATGTATCTGCGGCGCGTCCCCGATTAAATCCACCAGGTTAATGGAACGCCTGCTTAAATCCACAACGGTATTGGTCTGCGCCTGCATAACCCTAAACATTTTATTGTATGTAGTAGTGCTTGCTATTGTATTTGCTTCGCTGTTTATGCCGCTAATCAAATTTGTGAGCCTTGAAACATTATGCCATGTGCTTCTTAACCTTGCGTTGTCCGCCTGGGACTTATAATAACCCCTCCACATGGCCTGGGGATAGTATGAACTGGTGCTGGTAGATGCCCTGTTTGTTGCTTTGGTCAAAATAATCACTTTTGACTCCGTGCCGTTATTTGTAACCTGGCCGTAGGTCAGTTCATTGGGGTATTTGTTCTGGGTATTGTACACATAATTCCAAAGCCCCAAATTTAACATAATCCTGCGGATTTCTTCATAGGAATTTGCGTTCCCGTAACCTTTTTCGGAAGCTGAAGTTGAGGGGTCATCCTGCGCGCGGGAATCGTACACCCATTGAAAATCCAAAATCACAATTTCACCCTTGTTTTCATCTAAAAATTCTTTGATTTTCGCGGCTTCTTCCGCAAATTCCCCCGCAAAGAAGGAGTGGCTT
>JAAYMJ010000024.1 GCA_012521455.1 Clostridiaceae bacterium | reverse complement strand
TTGACATAGAAATTATCGAAAAGCACCACAACCAGAAAATCGACGCCCCGTCGGGCACAGCCTTGGCAATTGCCGACGCAATTGCCGAAGCCAGCGCTTCCCCCATGGAGCACACCTATGACAGGCATTCGGTCAGGAAAAAACGCTCCAAAAACGAAATCGGGATTCACGCTATCCGCGGAGGCACCATTGTGGGGGAACACGAGGTAATATTTGCGGGCAAAGATGAAATAATAACCATAAAACACACTGCCATGAGCAGGGAAATTTTCGCCTCAGGCGCAATTAAAGCGGCAAAATATATATCCACCAAGAAAAACGGGTTATTTAACATGAAGGATTTGGTACTAAATAATTAAAATTAGTACTAAATAAAAAGGAGGTTTAGAATGTTTCATGGCGCAGTGACAGATGTTTTTGTCACAGAGGATGTTAGTTTAATTACCCTTGCCAACGTTCCGCTATCAAGCGATGTTGCCGCCAAAATATTTACCGCCATAGCCGAGGGCGGGATAATCATTGACATGATAAACCAAACCCCGCCTTATCAGGACACGGTAAATATTTCCTTTACCATATCGGATAAAGATTTAAAAAACACGCTAAAAATATTGGGAGGCCTTCAAAAAGAATTCCCCGGAATCAGGACCGACATAAACACCGCAAACGGCAAAATCACCGTATATGGTGAGGAAATGAAAAACGTATCCGGTGTTGCCGCAGCAGCATTCAGGGTTTTAGCGAACGCGAATGTGAACATAAAAATGATAACCACGTCGGAAATCGATATCTCCTTTTTAGTTTCCCGCGATGATTTAGAAAAAGCAAAAGAAGCGTTTTTAGCTAAAAACTTAAACGAAAGGACTGTATAATTTTGTTTCCAGAAATAATTAAAGCAATATTTATCGGAATTATCCAGGGCATTACGGAATGGCTCCCAATCAGCAGCACAGGACATATGATTTTGGCGGACGAATTTATAAAACTTTCCGCAAGCGAAGCCTTTAAGGAAATGTTTTTGGTGGTAATCCAGCTTGGCTCTATTTTGGCAGTATTGTTTTTATATTTTGACAAACTAAACCCCTTTTCAAAGAATAAATCAATTAATCAAAAAAAAGAAACTTACAGCCTTTGGCTCAAAGTTTTAGTTGCCGTCATTCCCTCAGGAATTGTGGGGGTATTGTTTGACGATAAAATTGAGGAGTTGTTTTTCAACTACAAAACCGTATCCTTTACCTTAATACTTTACGGGATACTCTTTATCCTCATTGAAAACAAAAACAAAAGCGCCCTTTTAAAAATAGACAACTTTCATCTTCTTACATATAAACATGCCTTTTTAATCGGGCTTTTTCAAATACTTGCCCTAATCCCCGGCACTTCAAGGTCGGGCTCCACAATACTTGGCGCAATTTTAATCGGCACAAGCAGGACAATCGCTGCCGAGTTTTCGTTTTTCCTAGCAATACCCACCATGTTCGGGGCGTCCCTTTTAAAAATTGTAAAACTAGGGATTTTCTATTCCCCGGCGGAGTGGGCAATATTAATATCAGGCGTAATTACCGCATTTTTAGTTTCAATCCTTGCAATAAAATTTTTACTCCAGTTCATTAAGCGTAACGACTTCAAACCCTTTGGATATTACAGGATTATTTTAGGCATAGTGGTGTTTATTACTTTGTCCATACTAAAATAAAAAAAGGGGCGCACGCCCCTTTTTTTTATTGGTTTCATAGTTTTTCCTTTCCCCAAAATCCCCTTTTTTTCATTTATTTTTGCTGTCTTTGCCCTGTGGACATTTTTTCGTTTATCATGAAAAAATCCGTCATATTTCATTGATTTTAAATCATATTTTTGTTATTATAAATAAATAGCATATCTAATAAGGGTCGAAAATTTGTCTTGACAAAATATATTGAATATATTATCATACATATATGATAAGTATGTTTAATATATTTTATCAAGGCGCCTTTTATAATACTTATCTAGGAGCTGGGAAGCATTGTCTTATCCTATAATAA
Source organism: Clostridiaceae bacterium (assembly GCA_012521455.1). Classification (GTDB taxonomy): domain Bacteria; phylum Bacillota; class Clostridia; order UMGS1883; family JAAYMJ01; genus JAAYMJ01. The sequence continues at coordinate 581 of JAAYMJ010000024.1, read as the reverse complement.
AAATTGAAAACCTAACAAAAAATTTTTTCAACAAGGCAAACACCATTGAAGTGCTTGACAATATCAGCCTTGAGATAATGCAGGGCGAAATATTCGGTATTATAGGCATGAGCGGTGCTGGCAAAAGCACATTGGTCCGCTGCATAAACTATCTTGAAAAGCCGACGGGCGGCAAGATTATCTTTGACGGCAAAGACTTGTCCGCCTTAAGCCAAAAGGAACTAAACAAAGTCCGCCAGTCAATGGGAATGATATTCCAGCAGTTTAATTTGCTAATGCAAAGGAATGTCATTCAAAACGTGTGCTTCCCGCTGGAGATTGCCAAAGTTGACAAAAAAAGCGCAAAAAAAAGGGCCTTGGAGCTTTTAGAAATTGTGGGGCTGAAAGATAAAGCCTACGCTTACCCGTCCCAGCTTTCCGGCGGGCAAAAGCAAAGGGTGGCAATCGCAAGGGCTTTGGCTACAAACCCGAAAGTTTTGCTATGCGATGAAGCCACAAGCGCCCTTGACCCCGCAACCACAAGGTCAATTTTAAAGCTATTAAAAGAAATAAACCAAAAGATGAATATTACAATAGTAATC
>JAAYMJ010000332.1 GCA_012521455.1 Clostridiaceae bacterium | reverse complement strand
TCCATGCTGTGTTCTTCTTCAGCCCTTCCGCGTATTCCGTTATAAAACGCTTCCAAAATGGCAACATCCTGGGCGTTATATAATTTACTCTGGTAAAATCTTAACTTTTCTAACGGGATATACCTGTTTTCTTTTTCAAATTTACTTACAAATTCTTTTAAATTTTTTCCGGCTAACAGCCTCATCCTGTTTTCATAATGCATGACAATGTTTTTTTCAATGCAAAAATCTATATAAGTCCTTATAATGGAGGCGTTTTTTGAGACATCATTAAGCGTGGGGTTTTTAAACTGCATAAAAAACATCTCTTTTAACTGGGGGATTGTCATATTGTAGACAGGTACACCGATTAATTTTTCATGGCCGTCCACTTTTTTTAAAACATAACCGTAACTTTTAGCCGTGTTTTTGGGTTTATTACTTAAAAACTCTTGTTTAACCTCTGAATCCACTTTAAAATTATGTACCACCATTTCCTTCCCACCTTCAATTAAAGAGATTGTATAATTTTTCCCGAAGCGTTTTGGCCGCGTCTTTGCAGTCCAAAAGCCCGATATTTTCCCACAACGGGTTTTTCTTTGAAAAATCAATTGAGCCCATTTTTTCTTTTAACAAAGCTCGCCAGTTTTTTTCATTTTGCAATTTAGCCGACAGCGCAATATATGCATAAAACATGTTTTTATCATTTATCACGCTTTCTTCCTTAACTTTATACGGGTTTTCAATGAATTCATATGAATGTGTCCCCATTAAATAATCAGTGAACTCAATAATCCAATCAGCCACATTGCGGATATTAATGCTAGTTTTTAGCTGTTTTTCATAATTTTCCTTTACCGCTTTAGCGATAATGCTCTTTTTTGTCAGCCCCCTGTTATATTTAATATAGCTGTCATCATCCTTCATTACTTTCGCAAGTTCCGACAAGCTTTCATTTGCAATTAATTCAACAACCATGTTTTCCGGGCAATTATAATCCATTTGTTTAATATATTCCCTTTTAATTGATTTTTGCTTGTTTATTTGAAACATAAATTCCCGGGCTTGTTTTTCAGTAAAATGCGTAATCAATACCGGCCAAGCAAATTTCAAATCAGGGTTTTCCCAAACTGCTAAAGAGTTGGCGGTTTTCCTGTGGTACCCGTCAAAAATATTGATTACGCAGTCCTCATTTAAGGTTAATGTTTTGTTTCTTTGGTCATAATACGGTCTTGATACGCCGTCATTTATTATATTTAGCTTTAACTGGTCAGGGTATTGTATGCCCGATAGCATTCTTTCTTTTATTTCATTTATTTTCTTTTTATCCAAATTTATTTGAACTCCCGCTACCGTAATTTTTGGGTTTCTTTGGGTTTTTAAATTATATATTAATAAATTGTTGGTATCCAATTTGTGAAGTTCCTGCGCGGTCAAAACCGTTTGCCAGATTTTATCCCCAATTCGGGCCACATCTTTAAAAACAATCGGGTAAATGCTTTCCTGAAGCTTAAATTCTTTATAATTTGCCCATTTTTTTATTTCCGGCTTTGTAAAATAATCTTCCAATTTTATTACATTTTCCCCCAGCGCTTTGTTTAAAGCGTCCGAAAATATAAATAAAAACCGTATGTCCCCGTCACTTCCTGATAAAGTGTTTAAGTCAAGATTTCCGGCTAAAACAGCCAAAGCCCTAAGACCCGATAAATTCCTTAATATAAACTGCCGCCCCACCGCCTGCCTGATATCGCGCGTGTTTCCTATTTGGCGGATTATTTCATTTAATTTTTGTTTTATTTCCTTTTCCTTAATCAATATGCCACCCCCATTTTTTGCGGTTATGTAACCTTTTTTATAATTTATAAATAACATTTTTTATAATTATATTTTTCTAATCTGGGTTTTATTTCTTTTGTAACCCAAAAAAACCCAATGCAAAAGCATTGGGTTTTTTGGGTTTTACGGTATAAGAAATTTTTATTTTTAATCCTCAATTTTACATGTATTCATCTAAACATTATATAAACAATACTTAAGTTTTAGTATTCTTCTTCCGCTTCCATCGCTTCCTTTTTTGTCCTGTGGACTGTGCCGTGGGGGTGCTGCGGGGGCGCATATATTGAATAAATCTTCATTGGCTTTGCGCCTGAATTAATCAAATTGTGCCACTTTCCTGCAGGAACTATGATTATGTCGTCGGCTCCCACATTTTTTACAAAGGTCAAATCATCCTTTTTGTCCCCCATTTTAATTATGCCTTGGCCTTCTTCAATCCTTAAAAACTGGTCGGTGTGAGGATGGATTTCAAGCCCTATATCCTCACCGGGGTTTAAGCTCATTAAAGTGAGCTGTAAATGCTTCCCTGTCCAAAGGGCAGTCCTGAAATTTTTGTTTAACTTTGTTGCGCTTTCTATATTTATGACAAAAGGGTTCGGGCCGTAGTCCCTGAACTTTACCACTCTCCAAGTGTTCATTTCATTACCTCCATATATTGTTTGTCACTATTAGTATATGAAGGCAGTATTTTATTGTTTATTAAATACCTACATTTTTCAACATTTTCCCTTATTAGCTTCTTAAGCCATGTTCACACCACCAAAAGGGCAAAAAGGCTGCAGCTTCCGCTGCAGCCTTAAATTATTTTATCACTTCCAAAACCCACTTTTGATTTTCTTTTCCCGCTTCTTCCTGTGTGAACCTGCCATTGTTATAGGTTAAATAAAGCCCTGAATTTTCGCTCTTTATCAAATAGCTGCCGTCTTCTTGCTTTTCAAAAAACCACCGCTGGTTGGCATTTCCGTTTTCCCTGTATGTTATAACCTGCGCCCCTTTTTCCCTTGAGCCGTTTGCAACGTCAAGGCATTGGGGTGTTTCGCTTTTGTCGTCATTGACATACGGCACTTTTGCCAAAATCACATAACTTCCGTAAACCGTGTATTTTAAGCTCCACATCTGCTCATCCTGCATTTTGTAGTTTTCAACGCCCAAACCTTTTTGCGGGCTGTAGGAAAGGGCCATGTTAGTGCCTGAAAGCTTTATTGAGCGGAAAACACCGGAATAAGTATCTTTTGCAATAACGATAAAGCTGATTATCGGGTCAAGGTGGGCAGCAAGGGACTTTTCATCCCTGACTGACGAAACAGTTATAACTCCGTTATCCGCTTTTATCCCAAAGGCCTCAAAAACCTCTAATGTGTTGTAGGTGTTGTGCCCGTTGGCGATTAGCTTTCCGTTTACTTTTATGTCAATAAACCGGTCTTTTTCATTCCACGGGTCCTTAACCCCGACAAAAACAGCGTATCTTTCATCTTTATCCACTTCAAACTTGTATGTGACGCCTTTGCCCACATTCTTTTCCCCGCCGTCGGAGTAGTCGTAGCGTACCGAATAAAACATATTCTTGTTCCCGCTGTGGCCTGCGTGGAAAGTACAAAAGAAATATAATAATTTATTTGACAGATAAGTATAGAACTATTAGCGTAAGCATAGTGCTTCGAGCGTCGAAAAGCGATTAAAAGAAAACACATGGATATGTTCCTAAGAATATGCTCATACCCTTTGCTCGATATAATAACAAGCAACAATATCTTCATCTGAAACATTCAAATCATCTTTTAATCTTATGATTGGGTTATGAAATCTCGGATCCCAAAACCCCCATTTTTTCATTACAATATAGTAAAGTGCTTGCTTATAGAAATAATACACCTTGGATTTCTCTGTGCGATATTTTGTCCGTTCATCTATGATTACATCAGCAACTCTTCCTCTGAAGCAAATAACACAAGGCTTGGCTTTTTCCACCCATTTCATTACTATATCTTGTCTTCCAAGAACACAACATATATCTTGTATTATTTCCGGGCACCTTGTTATATGTTTTACATTCCCGTCATCCCAGATACAATCATTGAATAAAAATCCATTTACACAACGGTCAGCAGCATATTTGCCGCCCCATAAACGCCTTTTCAGCATAGCAGCATTAGAAGTCATATTTCCACACTGACGAAAATTTCCCCAATCAACTTCCTGCCCATTGTATATGGTTATTAACTTTTTTGCTTTTCTAATAAACTTCAATCCCTCAAGTTCAAGAAATTGGCTCAATTCAGTTGCTGAAGATAATGCGTCAAAAAGATTTAGCAAAGGTTTTTTACAAAACTCAATATTTTCAATCCGCGATGTCAAATGCGATACTATTATACTGTCAAACCTATTGAGTTCAAATAGTTTCTTTTTATTTGATACATCGAGCCCAATAAAATCAAAAAAACGTTCTAAATTAATTTCATCTACATTAGTATTTCTGTTAATATTTCTTAAATCATATGCAAACACTTCTATGGCAGCATTTGTACAATTTAATATTTTTGACATTGATTCTATTAATTTTTCTTTACTTATTGTATTTAAAACTTTATCCATCATTGCATTTATCAATATAGTCACATACCTATATCTATGCTCATTAATATAATTTTCTATTAGTCACATATTCTCAAGGAAATACTTAATTAATTAATTAATTTTTATGTCCGAACGCTCTCCGCTGAGCGTTGTATGTATAACTGATCTTCGGCCTCATTTTCTCATACATAATCCTCAACACCTGCGGCATCTTGACCTTTAACCGGTTTGATAAGCACCTCAAATCAAGCTACTTAATCCCTATTGAAGTGTGAGCTAAAAATAATATTAAGACTAAATTAAAAAGTCGTAAGCAATATCCTCATCTATATTAGTTCTTGTTACGG
>JAAYMJ010000331.1 GCA_012521455.1 Clostridiaceae bacterium | reverse complement strand
TTGAAAACGAGGGCGTGGTTTTGTCCCGGGACAAAATCCTAAACCATGTGTGGAATTATGATTATTATGGTGACGCCCGCACCGTTGACACCCATGTTAAAAAGTTAAGAAGCAAGCTCTTGTCTAAGGGAAGCTACATAAAAACCGTGTGGGGCTCAGGATATAAATTTGAGGTTGTATAGTTATGAAGATTTTAAAATCCATAAAAACTAAACTGTTTTTGCTTTTAGTTTGCACAATTTTGTCGGTTATCGTGTTTACAACGGTGTTAAACTCCCTTGTTTTGGAGCCGTATTACATAAACTTAAAAAAGAAAAGCCTTGTTGAGTTATACAACAAAGTCAACAAAGTCTTTCAGCAAAGCAATATTGACTATGAGCTTGAGCTTGAAAGGCTTGACAATTTGTATTCCGCAACCATTACCATTTATGACGTGGCAAACATGGTGACCTATTCAACGGTCCCCTTTTGGAACCCCTATTATTATACGGAGGAGGATTTTTCCCCTCAAGGGCCCCAAAACCCGCATGAGCCTGAAAAAAACAAGAGGGTAAGAATCCAAAATAACAACCCCAGCCCATCCGTTATCAGAAACAAAAGAAGGCAGCTTAAGGGTGAAAACATAAGCTATATTATAAGTTTAAACGATGACAAAAGGCTAAATGGCAAATTTTTAAGCATTACTGCCCTTTTGCAAAAAGAAATGATACTTTATGCCCAAATCCCCATTGAGTCCATTAAAGAAAGCGCGGAAGTCACAAACCGTTTCATCTTGCTTACAGGTTTGTTTATTACGATAATCAGTTCCTTTGCCGTAGTTTTTATTGCAAAAAGGTTTGCAGACCCTATTATTCACCTTTCAGATATAGCTTCTTCCATGGCAAAATTTGATTTTTCTAAAAAATACACCGACAACGACGACAGCGAAATCGGGGTGCTGGGTTCATCAATAAATAAGTTGTCCGAAAAACTGGAAAGCACCATATCCGAGCTAAAAAGCGCCAACGCAAAGCTTTTATCCGACATTGAAGAAAAGACAAAACTTGATGAAATGAGGAAAAATTTTATCTCAAACGTATCCCATGAGTTAAAGACCCCCATAGCCTTAATTTCAGGCTATGCCGAGGGCTTAAAGGAAAATGTTATTACTGATGAGGCAGCAAAGAACGAATACTGCGACATAATTTTGGATGAAGCCGCGAAAATGGATGTTTTAGTTCAAAAACTCCTCACATTAAGCCAGATTGAATCTGGAAAGGACACCCCCGTTATAAGAAGGTTTGATATTACGTCTTTAATTAAAAGCACTATTTTAAAAAACAGCCTGCTTTTATCGCAAAAAGACATTGAGGTTAAATTTTCCGAAAAAGAGCCTGTATATGTTTGGGCTGATGAGTTCATGATTGAGCAGGTAATTTCAAACTATTTGCAAAACGCCATAAACCATGTGGATGGGAAAAAAGACATCAGGATTACTATTGAAAAAAAGGAAAAGACAGTGAAAATCGGGGTGTACAATTCGGGAAAACAAATCCCCGAAAACGAAATCCAAAGCATTTGGGGTAGCTTTTACAAATCGGACAAATCCCGTTCCCGTGAATACGGCGGGCATGGATTGGGGTTGTCGGTGGTTGCGGCCATCATGAAGTCCCATAAAATGCCCTATGGGGTGGAAAACCAAACTGACGGAGTCTTATTTTACATTGAGCTTGAGAATGACAAAAACTTATAAATTAAATCCGCCGCCTTTTAGGCGGCTTTTTTATATAAAAAAACTTATAAAAATTAATAATATTTAGTTACTTTTATTTTGTTGACACTACTTTTAAAACTGGTATAATTTATAAAGTAAAGACAAATATTCACTGAAAAAATGAGGAGGATATTCAAGTGGACAAGTTCTTTGATAAGTTTTATTACGGGGGGGACTACAATCCCAACCAATTCCCGAAAGAGATTTGGTATGAGGACATGCGGCTGTTTAAATTAGCGGGCGTAAACATTGTAACCCTTCCTGTTTTCTCATGGGCTTCCCTTCAGCCAAGCGAAAATGAGTACGACTTTTCATGGCTTGATGAAATCTTTGATTTGGTTGAACAAAACGGAATTGACATTTGCCTTGCCACATCCACCGCTGCCCAGCCTGCCTGGATGAGCAAGCGCTATCCAGAAGTTTGTCCCGTGGATGAAAACGGCGTCAGGGTAAAACATGGCTGGAGAGTGAACTTCTGCCCAAACAGCGAAGTTTACCGCCATTTCGCCAGCAAGCTTGCGGGAAAATTGGCAGAGCATTACAAAGACAGAAAAAGCATTAAAGTTTGGCATATTGGAAACGAATACGGCCCTGTTTGCTACTGCGACACCTGCGCTGGCAAATTCAGGGAATGGCTAAAGAAAAAATATAAGACCATAGAAAACCTAAACAAGGCATGGAATTTGCAGTTTTGGGGCCACACAGTATATGACTGGGACGAAGTTTTGCCGCCGAGCAATATTGCAGGCGGAAAAATCGTTCATCAGGCAAGGGCTCTTGATTATTTCAGGTTTATGAATGACTCGGTGCTTGAGTGTTATCTTCTTGAAAAAGAAGAAATCAGAAAGCATACTCCCAACATACCCATTACCACAAACTTAATGGGGACATATAAGCCGCTGGATTATTTCAAATGGGCAAAGGAAATGGACATTGTGTCATGGGACTCCTATCCAAGGGCTAATGACCCCATGAGCAATATCGCTATGCGCCACGATTTAATGAGGGGCTTAAAGGAAGGGCAGTCCTTCATGCTTATGGAACAAACCCCCTCACAGCAAAACTGGCAGGCGTATAATTCCCTCAAAAAGCCCGGCATTATGAGGCTTTGGAGTTATCAGGCCATTGCCCATGGGGCGGATACCGTTATGTTTTTCCAAATGCGCCGCTCCCACGGCGGTTGTGAAAAATTCCACGGCGCGCTAATCGCCCATGTGGGGCATGAAAACACCAGGGTATTCAGGGAATGCGCAGAACTTGGCGCGGAACTTCCAAAACTAAAAGAAATCATTGGCTCACGCGTAAAAGCAAAGGCAGCAATTCTTTTTGACTGGGAAAACTGGCACGCGCTGGAGCTATCCTCAGGCCCAAGCAAGGATTTGAAATATGTGCCTGAGATTAACCGCTATCACAGCGCGTTTTACAATAACAACGTAACCGTTGACGTTATAAACCCGTCCTTTGACTTATCAAAATACGATGTTGTTGTTGCCCCTGTATTGTATATGGTAAGGGAAGGCGTGGCAGAAAACATTAAAGAATATGTAAAAAACGGCGGGACATTTATCACCACCTTCTTCTCAGGGATTGTGGATGAAAACGACTATGTAACAATGAAAGGTTATCCCGGGGAGCTTAGGGATTTACTTGGAATTTGGGCAGAAGAAATTGACCCCCTATTCCCTGAGGACAAAAACGGCATTGTGATGCAGGAAAACGATTTGGGATTGTCAGGAGAATATGAATGCAAGCTAATTTGCGACATCATTCACTCCGAAGGCGCAAAAGTGCTTGGGGTTTACAAGGACAATTTCTATATGGGTATGCCGTGTTTGACCGTAAACGAATATGGAAAAGGAAAGGCATACTATGTGGCAACTGCGCCGTCTGCCGAATTTATGGACGCGTTTATCAAGGGAATTTGCCAGCAAAAGAATATCCTCCCGAAATATACATTTGACAAGGGCATTGAATTTACTGAGCGTGAAAATGAACACGGAAAGTATTTGTTTGTGTTAAACCACAATACCTGTGAGGCTTCAATTGATTTAGCGGATGATAAATTTGTTGACCTGTTAACCAGCAAAGAATACAGCGGGAAAGCTACCTTGCCTAAATACGGCGTTTTGGTGCTAAAGAAAATTAATTAAACTGGAGGCTCATTATGGAAAAAAGAGAACTGCTCTATGAAGGAAAAGCAAAGAAGGTTTACAAAACCGACGACCCTGATTTATTGATTGTGTCCTACAAAGATGACGCCACAGCCTTTAACGGCGAAAAAAGGGGAAGCATTGTTGGAAAAGGCGTTGTAAACAACAAAATGACAAACTACATTTTCCAAAAGCTTGAAAAAGATGGGGTTCCCACCCATTATGTAAAAGAACTAAACGACAGGGACACTGTGGTTAAAAAGGTTGAAATTGTGCCGCTGGAAGTAATAATCAGAAATATCTCCGCCGGCAGCTTTTCAAAGCGGGTTGGCATGGAAGAAGGGATTAAACTTCCTGTGACTGTGCTTGAGTACTGCTATAAAGACGACGCGTTGGGAGACCCCATGATTAATGAAACCCACGCTTTGGCTTTGGGGCTTGCGACAAAAGAGGAACTTGATAAAATCTCAAGCCTTGCTTACAAGGTTAATGAATGCTTAAAGCAGTATTTCTTAGAAGTCGGCATAATTTTAGTTGACTTTAAGCTTGAGTTTGGAAGATACAAAGGCGATATAATCCTTGCTGACGAAATATCCCCCGACACCTGCAGGCTTTGGGACAAGGACAGCCTTGAAAAACTTGACAAAGACAGGTTCAGAAGGGATTTAGGAAATGTGGAAGGGGCTTATGCGGAAGTGGCTAGGCGCCTTGGCTTGGGTATAGAATAAAATATAA
>JAAYMJ010000330.1 GCA_012521455.1 Clostridiaceae bacterium | reverse complement strand
GTGTCAACAAATTTATATCCCATTTTAACCAGGTCTTCCCGCAATTTTTCAATATCCACCCTGTCCCCTATGCGGAATTCCTTTTTCAAATTTAACAATTGGTTTTTGGGCATAACAAATTGCAATAATGCCTCAACTGGCATTACTGCAAAATCCTTGTTGTGAATATCTGAAATTGCCGCCATCCTCTCATGCTCAATTTTGGGGTCCCTTGCCTCAATGCTGTAAAAAATTAGCTCTTTGGGCGGGATATAAACCGCTTTTTCCCTGGCAAAAAAGCACAAATCCTCATAAATCCTTTTTGCCGACAGGTGGCTGTGGGAAATTACCAAAACCCCTTTTTGGTTTCTTTTGCCCATTGAATAAATAAGGTGCGGCTTTTGGGCCTCTGCCGCACCCGTCACCTCAATGGGAGTTATGCTGTCCGAAAGACATTCACAAAGGGTATTAAATTCGGCAAGTTCTGAAAGAATTTCCAAAAAACCTTTCATTTTGCCTCCACACCGTTATATTTATTCATGGCGCTTTCTATTCCTTGGGAAATGATAACCTCCACCGCATCCACTACGTTTTTTAAGGCGCTTTGAATTATCGCGCCTTCTTCCTTTGAAAACTCCCCTAAAACGTAGTCCACCAAATCCCCGGAAGGTTTCCCCACGCCAATTCTTATACGGGGGAAATTCTCATCCTGAAGGTGGTATATAATATTTCTCATCCCGTTATGGGTACCGGCAGAACCTTTTTTCCTGATACGGATCCTTCCGGTGGGCAAATCTATATCATCGTATATCACAATCAGGTTTTCTATTGGTATTTTATAATATTCCACTATTTCCCTTATGCTTTCGCCGCTTAAATTCATAAATGTCTGGGGTTTTGCGAGGATGACTTTTTTTCCTTCAATCATCCCTTCCCCGATTAAAGCCTTGTGCTTTATTTTATTCACTTTTATCCCGTTTTTTATGCTGAATAAATCAACAGCCATAAAACCTACATTATGGCGGGTGTTTGCATAGTCTTTTCCTGGGTTTCCCAATCCTGCTACCAAGTACATTTTATCCCCCGTGCCAAAGTTATTAAATAAACAGCGGGCTTACGGATATGTCTTCATAAATCCTTTCAATTGCGTCCGCAAAAATATTTGCCACAGTTAAAACTTTAATCTTACCGGATTTTTTATCGTCAGTGAGTTTGATGGTATCCAATACCACCAATTCCTTGATCGGGGAATTTTCTATGCGCTCCAAAGCGGGCCCGGAAAGTACCGGGTGCGTGCAGCAGGCATAGATTTCTTTCGCCCCTTTGTCAACCAGGGCCTGAGCCCCCTGGGTTATGGTTCCGGCTGTGTCAATTAAGTCGTCAACCAAAATAACGGTCTTATCCTTAACATCCCCGATAATATTCATAATTTCCGCCACATTTGCTTTGGGCCTTCTTTTGTCAATAATCGCGATGGGCACATTAAGCCTTTGGGCAAAATTTCTTGCCCTTGTTACGCTTCCAAAGTCCGGGGATACCACAACAACATCATCAAGGTTATCCTTAAACTTTTCCGCAAAATACGGGCAAAGAATGGGCACCCCTAACAAGTGGTCCACGGGTATGTTGAAAAACCCTTGGATTTGAGGGGCGTGTAAATCCATTGTAAGCACGCGGTTCGCGCCTGCCGATGTAATTAAATCCGCAACCAGCTTTGCCGAAATCGGGTCCCTCGCCTTTGCTTTCCTGTCCTGCCTTGCATAGCCGTAGTAGGGGATTACCGCGGTAATCCTTCCCGCGCTTGCCCGTTTGAAGGCGTCAATCATAATAAGAAGTTCCATAAGGTTGTCATTTACAGGGTAACAAGTGGATTGAACCACGAAAACGTCGGACCCCCTGACGGTTTCACCAATATTTACAAATATTTCGCCGTCGCTGAAAACCCCGACGGTGGCGTCACCCACTTTCAGCCCCAGCTTCGCGGCAATATTATTGGCAAGTTCCTTGTTGGAATTGCCGCTGAATATTTTAATGTTCTTTCCGTGTGTTATCATTTTAAAAAAACATCCCTTTCTGAAGCTATATGTATATTAAAAATTATAAACCAGTTAATCCCTCTTTCTTCTGTCAACCCAGTTTGCCTTATTTACCTGCCTTGCCCTTGCAATTGCAAGATTGTTTTTGGGCACCTCATCCGTAATGGTGGACCCTGCCGCAATATACGCGCCCTCATTGATTTTCACCGGTGAAATCAAATTGGAATTACAGCCGATAAAGACATCGTCGCAAATTTCGGTGGTGTATTTTTTCTTCCCGTCATAATTTACAATCACTGTGCCGCAGCCAAAGTTAACGTTTTTGCCCACCTTTGCGTCCCCGATGTATGTAAGGTGGGAAGCTTTTGTCCCGTCACCTAAAGTGCTGTTTTTAATTTCCACAAAGTCCCCCACTTTGCAGCGGCTTCCTATAACACTTCCCGGCCTTAAGTACGCAAAGGGGCCGACAGTGGTATTATTCCCGATTTTAGACTGAATTAAATTTGACATTTTCACACTGACAAAATCCCCGATTTCGCAGTCCTCAATCACGGTATTCGGGCCAACGGCGCATTCTTCGCCGATTGTTGTCTTTCCAAAAATTAATGTGTTAGGATAAATAACCGTGTCCTTTCCGATTTTTACGTCTTTACCTATATATGTTGAGTCAAAATCCATGATTGTTACGCCGCTTAACGCGTGGTATTCATTAATCCTTCTTTGAAGCGCTTTTTGCGCATCATAAAGCTGCACCCTGTCATTTACCCCCAAAATCTGCGTAGGGTCGTCTAAAACAAAAGCCCCGACTTTTTTGCCTCCGCTTTTCATAAGGCCGATAACGTCGGTTAAATAGTATTCCCCCTGGCTGTTTTCGGGTTTTAACTCTTTTAAAAGCCTGAAAAGCTCATCTTTGTCAAAGCAGTAAAAGCCTGAATTTATCTCACGAACCTCAAGTTCCTCTTTTGTCGCGTCTTTTGCTTCCACAATTTTTAAAACTTCTCCGTTTTCATCCCTTATTATTCTACCGTAGGATGAGCCATTGTCAAGTATGCTAGTAATAATTGTTGCACAATTACTATTTTTTATATGGTATTCCATGCATTTTTTAAGTGTTTCGCTTAAAATAAGCGGGGCGTCCCCTGGTAAAACCATCACATATCTGGAAGATTCATCTATGTACTTTTCCGCGCTCAATACCGCATGCCCTGTTCCTAACTGTTCTTCCTGCATGGCAAATTTAACCGTATTTCCAAGCGCTTGCATAACTTCTTCGCGCCTGTGCCCGACTACTGTGACTACATCTGAAATTCCGGCGCCTTTTCCTGCGTCATACACCCATTTTATCATTGGCTCATTTAGGAGTTTGTGGCAAACTTTAGAGTGGTTGCTTTTCATCCTTTTGCCTTCCCCGGCCGCGAGTATGACAAGCGAAAATCTGTCCATTTTAAACTCTCCCCATATTTTTTACTTCATAAAATTATATTTATTTTAGTTTTTTGTCATAACAATTTTATTATAATCTAAAATTTTGGCAAAGTCTATAAAAAAAAGAGGATTAAAGATAAAACAAAAAAAGACAAGCATGAAAGCTTGTCTTTTTTTTGACCATGAATTAGGCTTCAACGGTTTCTTCAACTTTTTCTTCTGTGTTTTCCTGAGCTTCTTCAGCCTTTTCTTCTTTTTTAACTTCAGAAAGGCTGGCTTCGTATTTTTCCAAAATCGCGGTCTGCAAAATATTCCTCATTTCAGCATTTATTGGATGAGCGATATCCTTAAATTCCCCATCCGCTGTTTTTCTGGAGGGCATTGCGATGAACATCTTGTCCTGCCCTTCAATTACCTTGATGTCATGGATAACCAACGCATTGTCGAAGGTAACTGAAACGATAGCTTTCATTTTGCCTTCCGCATTCATTCTCCTTATTCTGATATCTGTGATTTCCATGAACCCTCTCACTCCCTCGTGGTAAAAAATTTGGTCTTTTTTAAAAAAAAAGCTTGATTTATATTTTTCGTATATATATTATCAAATAAAAAATAGATTTTCAACAATATTTCATGCGAAATATTATATTTTTTCGAAATTTTGTATATAATAACATAAGATGGGCATTTTAATTGGTTAATATTTACATAGAAATTTGCAATTTTTTTAAATATGATATAAAATTTTTTGGGGTTAGTTTTTTGTATTTACTGAAAGGATGATATTTTTGTGACTACTTTTGACATTTTGCACCTAACAAAAGGCGCCAAAGTTCACTTCATCGCCATTGGCGGCATTAGCATGAGCGGCCTTGCGGAGATTTTGTTAAAACAAGGAGTTAGTGTTTCAGGGTCGGACATAAAGGCCTCAAAATTAACTCAAAAGCTTGAAAAAATGGGTGCCGAAATACATATAGGCCACGACAAAAACAATGTGCGCGACCCTGATTTGGTTGTATATTCCGCTGCAATTAAGCCTGACAACCCCGAGATTTTAGCCGCAAAGGAAAAAAACATTCCCATTATCGACAGGGCAACCCTCCTTGGGGGGATAATGCTTGGGTTTAATAAATCCATATGCGTTTCCGGAACCCACGGTAAAACCACAACCACCAGCATGATTGCCCAAATCCTGATGGAAGCGGGCGTTGACCCCACAGTATCATTAGGCGGTGAACTTGACGCGATAGGCGGGAATATCCGCACCGGAAACAGCGAGTATTTTTTATGCGAAGCGTGTGAATACTGCGGGAGTTTTTTAAAGTTTTCGCCTTTAGTAAACGTAATATTAAATATTGAAGAAGACCACCTTGATTACTTTAAGGACATCAACCACATAAAGGAAACCTTTAAGGATTACGCCTTAAAAACAAGGCCGGGGGGCGTAATTGTGGCAAATTTCGATGATGAAAACGTAAAAAGCGCGCTATGTGGCATACAAAGGGATATTTACACATTTGGTTTTTGCGAAAATTGCGATTTTTATGCAAAAAATATAAAATTTAATGCCTTTGGAAATGCCACTTTCGATGTCTTTGAAAAAGGGAAAAAACTGTTTGAAGTAACCTTAAAAGTCCCAGGCCAGCACAATGTGCTAAACGCGCTCGCCGCGGTTTCGGCTTGCAAATTTTTGGGGATTTCTGACGCGGATATCCTAAAGGGGCTTTCGGTTTTTGCGGGAACCCACCGGAGGTTTGAAATAAAAGGCAGCGTTAAAGGCGCAAAGATAATTGACGATTACGCCCATCATCCCACTGAAATTGAGGCAACCTTAAACGCCGTAAAGAAAATCCCCCACAAAAGGCGGTTTTTGGTTTTCCAACCCCACACTTACACAAGGACCCTTGCCCTTTTTGATGAATTTGTTAAAGTTTTTGAAAATGAAGAACACGTTATAATCTGCGATATTTATTCCGCAAGGGAAGCGGATAACCACTTGGTTTCCTCAAAGGATTTGGCAGAAAAAATACCAAATGGCATGTATCTTGCAACATTTTCAGAATGCGCAAAATACCTTTGGGACAATATCGGGGAAGGGGATGTGGTTTTGACCATAGGCGCAGGGGATGTGTACGAAGTCGGGGAAATACTTTTGAAATATGAATGCGCGCTGCATAAATAAAAGAAAAAAACGCCGCCAGACAGGCGGCGTTTTTATCACGCAGGCAAAGGCCGGCGCGCTAAAATAAAAGCCCGAAAACCTGAGCTTTGAAAATCAACCTCACGCTTTCGCGGCGCGGGCGCAAGCCCGTGCAAGGTGTTTTTTTCGCATGTTCCCGAAAACAACGGAATTTGGCTTTGCCCCAAAATGCTTAAAAGCGTTCAAAAATGCAGTTACAGCCTGAAACGCCGTCAAAGAGGCAGCTTTTTAAATATATCCCAATTATTTATAGATAAAAAACAAAGAAGGATTCTTTTGAATCCTTCTTTGTTTTTATATTCGGCCACTTTTTGAAAACACACAACAAAAGAAACAAAACAAAAAGCAAAAAGGAGAGAGATATTAAAATGACTTAAAAAAACAACAACCCAAATAAAATACTCTTTTAAATTCAGGCGTTTTTTTAAGACGGCCGAATATGATTTTTTTACGCCCACTAAGACCAAAAATCCTTGTGAAAAAGCGCAAAGCAAAGGAGGCAACTAGTCTAAAGCTAGCTGCCTCCACCCAATTTGACCGTACCGCATAATAATTTCCAAAAAAAGGTAATACTACGCCCATCTAGTCAAATAGAATAATGGCAACCTGACGATCATGGCATATTGCTATGCTTTAGACTCACGGCTTTGCGTCTCCACCTTTCGATGGATTTGCCTTTTTCATTATTTTATTTGGTTGTTATTCTTCCTATAACTTACATTAAAAACATTACTATTACAATGATTTTTATTCGGTTTTTACCCTGAATTTTTTCGGTTTTTGCAATTTTATGTAGAAATTTTAAATATTTTTTGTATTTTTATACTCACTTGGGGTAATTCCTGTGTATTTTTTGAAAGTCCTGCTAAAATATTCCACGTCTTTGTACCCCAGTTTATTTGCGATTTCAAAGGTTTTATACTTTCCAGACCCGAGCAAAACTTTTGCCCGTTCAATTTTCACCCGCCTTATGTATTCCCTAAGAAGTATCCCTGTTTTTTTCTTAAAAAACTCGCTTACATAGGTTTTGTTCATATAAAACTTATCCGAAATGGAAGTTAAGGACAAATTGCTGTCCGATTCTGTAAGAATCATGGTAATTATATTTTTTATCAAAGCGTCTTCTTCCGAGCACAAAAAAAGAAGCCTTATTTTTTCATATAGCACGCTTACTATCGATAAAAAGTAAGCTTTTGAAGATTCAATATCATATATATTATTATGATTTTTCAAGTCGCCTTCCGTAAGGTACATATCAATCCAGGGGTGTTTCAATCTCACCCGTTCCAATATGTAATTTGCCATAGTGGATAAAACCAGGCAGCTTTCAACGCAATCAGGGTCATGCCTTTTTATGATGTAATCCATTAGGTTTTTTGCGTTTTTTATTGTGTTTTGATTTTTGGTCACAATGTCATCCACCAATAAGTCCACAAAATAGTTTGAAAAATATATGTTTTTGTCAAGGAGTTCCCCTATATTGTTTCGCGTTTTTAAATAGCTTTTCACGTTTTTAAAAACGTTTGACGCGCTCGTTTCTTTAATCGGCTTAATCAATACGTCCAAAACCCCGTATCTTAGAGCAATGTCAGCAAATTCCTTATGGATATTGTCGGCAACCATAATCACGCAAGGGCATATTTTTTCTTCCTTTACTTCAATTATAAGCCTAATGCCTTCTTCCGTTTCGGTGCTGATGTCCACAATTAAAACATCAAAGGCGCCTTTTTTTAACAGGTCCAGCGCTTCAAAACGGCATAGGGCTTTTGAAATTTCAAAATCATCCGACAATGAGCGAATTTTTTTAAGTTCTTCCGCTATTTGGTTGTTGCCACCCACAGTTAATATACGATACATTAAAAAATCCCCCACTGTTATTACTATGCTCTATTGAATTTTACATAAAAACAAACATAAGTCAAACCATTTTTGAGCTAGTAACAATAGGAGTTATTAAAATCAACGGCTGATAAAATAATACCTTAAAATTATGCCCTCCTATTTATACCACGCATTGCTCATTTCCTGGGAAATGTATAATGACGAGTTTGATTGCTACATACAGAAGTAAATTATAACATAATAAACATGCTAAATCAATAAAGTGGGATAAAAGAAAATTAAAGAAAAAATATGTCAAAATTTAGGGAAAAAAATTTAATCATGTCATAATATAGGATATTTTATATTAATGGCAATAAAAAAGTCAAGGAAAACCCCTTGACTTTTTTATTTTTAACTTAGTTTTGACAGCTGTTTTGTATAATTCCTACTAAAATGTATGAATTTTTTTATTTAAATTCATTTTGTTTAACAAAAAACATATTTTACAAAATTCTACATTAATCGCCAAATGAAATCCCAATGTTTTTAGCAAACCTCACAAGTTCGCCATTCGGGTCAACGGCTTTATTTTTCCCGATTACGTTTTCCAATGAGTCATAGCTCATTTCGGTGCCCTTTAATGTTACCATGTTGCCAAATTTGCCTTCCATAGCTAGCTCAACAGCGTATGAGCCGTACCTTGTGGAAAGTATCCTGTCATATGCCGTGGGGCTTCCGCCGCGCTGTAAGTGGCCTAAAATTGTTGCCCTAGCTTCCAACCCGCAAAGTTTCTCAAGGTCGGCTGCCACTTTGTTCCCTATGCCGCCAAGCCTGATCGGGTCGGGGCTGTCCTCAATCACTTTAGATACCACCATTTCACCGTCAATGCTCTTTGCGCCTTCAGCCACAACAACCACTGAAAAGTCCTTGCCCTGCTGCCTTCTTCTGTTGATGGCTTGTGCCACTTTGTTGATGTCATAGGGGATTTCGGAAATCAAAATCGCGTCAGCGCCCCCCGCAATCCCCGCGTGAAGGGCGATAAAACCTGCGTACCTTCCCATAACTTCCAAAACCATAATCCTGTGATGGGAAAAGGCCGTTGTATGAAGCCTGTCCAAAGCTTCCGTCGCCACGCTTACTGCTGTATCAAAGCCAAAAGTCTGGTCAGTGCTTGCAAGGTCATTGTCAATGGTTTTTGGAACGCCGATAACGTTTACACCAAGGCGGGCATAGTCCCTTCCGCTTGTGAGCGTGCCGTCGCCGCCGATTATAATCATTGCGTCAACGCCTGCTTTTTTGATGTTTTCCACACCTACATGGGACACGTCTTTGTAGACAGTTTTCCCGTTTTCCACAAAGGGGTAGTTAAAGAGGTTGTCCTTGTTTGATGAAAACAAAATTGTGCCGCCAACAGGCAAAATCCCCGACACGCTCTCCAATGTCAAGGGGATGTAGTCCCCAAGATAAAGGCCTCGGTAGCCGTTTCTAAAACCTACAACCTCAAGGTTGTACTTTAAAATTGCCGTTCTCACCACCGCTCGGATTACGGCATTTAGCCCGGGGCAGTCCCCACCCCCGGTTAAAATTCCTATTCTTTTTATAGACATACCCTCATACCTTTCCTTTCCGTTCAACATAAAATAAGCAACAAATATTTTACACGATACTCTATCTATTTGCAAGTATTTATTTAAAAGTTATATTTTCATTGTCAAAGAAATCCTGTTTCTTTTCACATCAACGGATAATACCTTTACGTCAACAATATCCCCCACCGAAAGCACTTCAGTCGGGTGTTTTATATATTTTTCGCTGATTTGAGAAATATGCACAAGCCCGTCCTGATGTACGCCGATATCCACAAAGGCGCCAAAGTCAATTACGTTTCTTACTGTTCCTTTTAATATCATTCCCTCTTTTAGGTTTTCAATGCTCAATAAGTCCGAACGCAAAATTGGTTTTGGAAGCTCGTCCCTTACATCCCTGCCGGGTTTTAGGAGGGCTTCAATAATGTCGCGGACCGTGGGCTCGCCAATCCCATGCTTTTGGTAAACCTCATTTAAGTCCACATTTTTTATGCGCTCATTGATATCTTTTATATTGCCTTTTGCCACATCTTCCAAAGTGTAACCGCAAAGGGAAAGGATTTCCTTTGCCGCCTCATAGCTTTCAGGATGTACCGAGGTTTGGTCCAAAATTTCTTTCGCCCCTGAAATCCTCAAAAAGCCCGCGCACTGCAAAAACGCCTTTTCCCCAAGCTTTGGGACTTT
Organism: Clostridiaceae bacterium; assembly: GCA_012521455.1. Taxonomy (GTDB): domain Bacteria; phylum Bacillota; class Clostridia; order UMGS1883; family JAAYMJ01; genus JAAYMJ01. The sequence continues at coordinate 910 of JAAYMJ010000330.1, read as the reverse complement.
TAAAAGCTCTTTCCTTGACTTAAACTCCCCGTGTTCTTCCCTGTATGCCACAATGTTTTGGGCAACCGTCTGGTTTATGCCCGCCACATAGGATAAAAGGGAGCTTGAGGCTGTGTTTAATTCCACCCCGACTGTGTTTACGCAGTCCTCCACCACGCCTTCTAACGCTTCGCTTAACCTCTTTTGGTTTAAGTCATGCTGGTATTGGCCAACGCCTATTGATTTGGGGTCAATTTTTACAAGTTCCGCCAACGGGTCTTGGGCACGGCGCGCGATGGACACTGCGCTTCTTAACGCCACGTCAAAGTCAGGAAATTCCAAAGCCCCAAGCTTTGACGCCGAATACACGCTGGCCCCCGCTTCGTTTACAATGATGTAGTAAACTTTCCTGTCTACTTCCTTGATTAAATCCGCGATAAAAATTTCGCTTTCCTTTGACGCGGTGCCGTTGCCGATGGCGATTAGGTCAACATTGTGTTTTTTGATTAAACTTGTTATTATTTCCTTTGCCTTTTCCCTGTCGTGGTTTGGCAGGGTGAAATACCCAATTCCTGTGTCCAAAACCTTGCCGCACTTGTCCACAACCGCGATTTTACAGCCCGTTCTGTACCCGGGGTCTATCCCCATAACCGTCATATCCTTAATAGGCGGCTGCATAAGCAGGTTTTTTAAATTAATTTTAAAAAGCCCTATGGCGTCTTCCTGCGCCCGCTGGGTTAGGATATTCCTGATTTCCCTCTCTATGGAAGGCGCGATTAAACGCTTGTAAGCGTCATCCGCCGCTTCTTCAATTATTGATTTTGAGGGGCTTTTTTCATTTGTGACAATTTTTGAAAGAAGGTATCTTATAATTAAATCCTTGTCAACCTCAATTTTTACGCTTAAAAATTCTTCCTTTTCCCCCCGGTTT
>JAAYMJ010000329.1 GCA_012521455.1 Clostridiaceae bacterium | reverse complement strand
CCCGCCGGTAAGTTCCCTTACAATCAAAATGTCAAGCCCGCCTTCAATAAGCTCAGGTTTTAAGGGGCAGGCGTCTTTTAACTCATCAAACAAAACACAAGGGCGCAAATTAGCATATAATCCAAGCTCTTCCCTTAAACCCAGTAGCGCCTGTTCAGGGCGCATATTGGGGATGTTTTCCCATTTCGGGCCGCCCACCGCGCCAAGCAGCACGCTGTCGGACTCTTTCGCCTTCTTTAGCGTTTCTTCAGGAAGGGGGTTATTGTACTTATCAATGGCGCAGCCCCCCGCGTCTAAGTATGTATAGTTAAACTTGTGCCCGAATTTTTCCCCGGTTTTATCTAAAACTTTCACAGCTTCCCTTGTGACCTCGGGGCCAATTCCGTCGCCAGGTATAACCGCAATATTAAACTCCACAAAAATCTTCCTTTCTTAGGCCTCTTTAATATAGTTTAAAAGTCCCCCTGCATTTATGATTTTTTGGATAAATTCAGGGAACGGACTAACTTTGTATTCCTTGCCCGTTGTCTCATTCTTAATTATTCCGCTATCCAAATCCGCGGATAAAACGTCCCCCGCATTGGTTTCGTCTACGCACTCGGGGCACTCCAAAATCGCAAGGCCTGTGTTTATGGCATTCCTGTAAAAAATGCGGGCAAAACTTTTTGCAATTACCAATGATATCCCGCTTGCCTTAATTGCAATCGGGGCGTGTTCCCTTGATGAGCCGCAGCCGAAATTATACCCCCCAAGCATAATGTCCCCAGCCTTTACTTTTTTGACAAAGTCGGGGTCAATGTCTTCCATGCAGTGGCTTGCAAGGTATTGGGGCTCAGACACGTTTAGGTACCTTGCAGGGATAATCACGTCGGTATCCACATTGTCGGGGTATTTATGAACAGTACCTTTTACCTTCAAAGTCATCAATCCTTTCTTAAAATTCTGGGCATGAAATATAGCCTGTAATCGCGCTGTGTGCCGCAACCTGTGGCGAGCATAGGTACACTTCGCTTTCAGGGTGGCCCATCCTGCCCACAAAGTTGCGGTTTGTGGTGGATAATGCCCTTTCCCCTTTTGCCAAAATTCCCATATGTCCTCCAAGGCACGGCCCGCATGTGGGCGGTGAAATTATGCAGCCCGCGTCCATGAAGATGGACAAATACCCCAAATCCAAAGCCTCTTTATAAATTTTGGGGGTTGCCGGCATAATTATTACCCTTACGTCTTCAGCGCACTTTTTGCCCTTTAGGATTTCCGCCGCCGCTTTTAAGTCCGAAAGCCTGCCGTTTGTGCAGGAACCGATTACCACCTGGTCAATCTTGATTTTTAAGCTTTCGGCTTCTTTTGCGGTCTTTGTGTTTGACGGAAGATGTGGAAACGCCACCATTGGCTCAATTTGGGATAAATCGATTTCATAAACTTCATCATATGGCGCGTCCTCATCAGGGGCATAGGTCTTGTACTGGCGGTTGGAATGTTTCTTTATGTACTCAGCTGTCAAATCATCCGCGATAAATATGCCGTTTTTTGCCCCCGCTTCAATTGCCATATTTGCGATTGTGAACCTGTCGTCCATGGAAAGGTTCGATACCCCTTCCCCCACAAATTCCATTGATTTATACAGCGCCCCGTCAACGCCGATTTTTCCAATGATATATAGGATTAAATCTTTTCCGCTTACGTTTTTTCTAAATTTCCCGCTTAATTTAAAGCAGATTGCCCTGGGCACTTTCAGCCACACTTTTCCGCTTGCCATGCCCGCTGCCATATCGGTGCTTCCCACCCCTGTTGAAAATGCGTTAAGCGCACCGTATGTGCAAGTGTGGGAGTCCGCCCCGATTATCAAATCACCCGCAACCGCCAAGCCATGTTCGGGTATAATGGCATGCTCAACCCCGCAGCGGCCGCCTTCAAAGTAGTTTACAATTTCATGTTTTTTCGCAAATTCCCTCAACAGCTTGCAGTGCTCAGCGCTTTTTATATCCTTATTGGGGGTAAAGTGGTCTAGCACAAAGGCAACTTTAGTATTATCAAAAACTTTTGTAAAACCGGCT